>NZ_JBVVOU010000003.1:0-237500 GCF_055807635.1 Bradyrhizobium sp. Kon56
CAGACCGTGATCACCTTCGGCGGTCCCGGGGTGAAGCGCAGCGATCCGAACTTCATGGCGGCCTATGTCGTCAACCACATCCTCGGCGGCGGCGGGTTGTCCTCGCGGCTCTATCGCGAGGTGCGCGAGAAGCGCGGGCTCGCCTATTCGGTGTTCGAATCGCTGCTTTGGATGGAGCATTCGGCGGTTTTCATCGGCAATACCGGCACCCGCGCCGACCGTGCCGGCGACACCATCGACGCCATCGACAAGGAGGTGCGCCGGATCGCCGAGGAAGGCCCGACGCAGAAGGAGCTCGACGAGGCCAAGTCCTACCTCAAAGGCTCGCAGATGCTGGCGCTCGACACCTCCTCGAAGCTCGCGCAGGCGCTGCTGCAATATCAACAGGACAAGCTGCCGATCGACTATATCGAGAAGCGCAACGCCGTCGTCGATGCGGTCACCATGGACGACGCCAAGGCGGCCGCAAGGCGCCTCTGGGGCCAAGGCCTTCTGACCGTCGTCGTCGGCCGCGCCCCGCAGGCCGCGGCGCAACCGGCAGCCGCACCGGCGACGAAGTCGAACTGACGTCTTCCGTAGGCTTCGTGAATGGCCGCGCTCGCCCGGCCATTTGCATTTCAGGGCGCCATTGCCGAACTTGGGCGTCCGGGATATGTCCGGGCATCACGAGTGGTGCCACCATGCTGCGGATATCCCGCGATCTCGTCATCGACGAGGACGACATCGAGATCGGCTTTGTCCGCGCCTCCGGCCCGGGCGGGCAGAACGTCAACAAGGTCGCGACCTCGGCGCAATTGCGCTTCGACACCCGGAAGCTGACGCTTCCGGAGGATGCCGCGCTGCGCCTCGCCCGGCTCGCAGGGCAGCGCATGACAAAGGACGGCGTCATCGTGATCCAGGCCCAACGCTTCCGCACCCAGGAGCGCAACCGCCAGGACGCCATCGACCGCCTTACGGAAATGCTCGGCGAAGCCATGATCCGGCCGAAGCCCCGGCGCGCGACAAAGCCGACCTTTGGCTCCAAGCAGCGCCGGCTCGAGGGCAAGAAACACCGCAGCGACATCAAGTCGAAGCGCGGGCGCGGTTTCGACGACTAGCAGAGACTGCAAAAGAACTCCGGCCGCAGGGCGACCGGAGTTCTGCCGTCTCACTCCATTGGCTAGTAGCGCTTGCCCGTGGCTGCACCGCCCGTCGCGGAATCGTCGGCGGTCCCTTTGTGTGCAGCACTGCCCGTGGTGCCAACCGTGCCCCTGGTGCCCTTCGTCGGCTTCATGCCCGTCGTCTCGCCCGCCGCGCCCGGCTGGGCGCTCATCTCCTCGTCGCCGCTGCCCATTGTGCTGCCTTGCATGGGTTTGCTTTGCACGGTGCCGCTAGGCCTCGCGCCAGACGACGTACCTTGCGCGAGAACCGGTGTCACAATGAGAGCCGAGACGGCGCATGCGATTGCGGAGGTCTTCACCAACTTCATCCATTTCTCCTGGATTTTCGCGATGATCGGTTCGGCGGCTTGATGCGCCGTCCGTCTGAGCCGAACCAGTCCATCGCGTTACGATCTCGAACGGCGCGACCGCAATGCAACCTGTCTCGTTTGGTGATCGTTTAGGGATTTGACGGCGGTTTCGCGGAATTGTCCTCCGCATATACGGCAGCGCGGAACAACGCACCCGCGTGCACCTCCGCACGCAGCGAAACAGCCCGCTACTACCACCGCATGTTTTGCCGCGCCTAGAGTTTGCGCACGCTGAATTGACGTCGACGGGCGGACTTTTGACGATGCGCGCGATCGTGCTGGGATTGTGCACCGCGGTGGTGCTGGTGGTGCGGGTGGCCGAGGCGCAGATGCCCTTGCCGGCTGCAAAGCCGCCGGATGGCGCAACACTGTTCAAGCAGCAATGCGCGGTGTGCCACACCACGAACCTGTCAGAACCGGTGCGGCAGGGTCCGCCGCTTGTCGGGATCGTCGGGCGGCCCGCCGGCAAGGTCGAAGGCTTTCACTATTCAGAGCCCCTCGCAAAAGCAGCCTTCGCCTGGGACGAGACGAAGCTCGACGCATGGCTGACCAATCCGCAAGCCGTGATTCCCGGCGTGGTCATGGTCTACCGGCAGGCGAAGCCGGAGACGCGCGCCGCCATCATCGCCTTTCTTAAGGAGCAGAACTGAGTGGCAAAGCCGGTCCATTCCATGATCCGCGCACTCGACGAGGCGCGCTCGCTCGACTTCTACAGACGGGCCTTTGGCCTGGAAGTCACCGACCGTCTGAAGTTCGCAGACTTTGCCCTGATCTATCTGCGTCACACCTCCTCACCCTTCGAGTTGGAGCTGACGGTCAATTTCGATCGCAAGGAGTCGTATGCGCTCGGCGACGGCTACGGACATCTCGCCGTGGTGGTCGAGGATCTCGATGCCGAACATGCCCGCTTCGAGCGTGAGAAGCTCGCACCGGGTCCGCTGCGCGACTTCAAGCACGACGGCAAAACGCTGGCGCGCTTCTTCTTCGTCAGCGATCCCGACGGCTACAAGATCGAGGTGATCCAGCGCGGCGGACGTTTCAACTGATCGAACCACAAAATCAAAATCATAATAATCAAAGGAGGAATGCCATGAGAGAAGTCGATCGTCGAAGCAGGCACAGCCGCCGCATCTTTCTCAAGGGCGCCGCGGCCGCCGTGCCGGTCGCGGCAGTCGCGACCAGCATCGCCGTCAGCATCGAGGGCGCCTGGGCCGACGAGGCAAGCGCGCTTTCGCCCGCGACGATGAAGACGCTGCTGAAAGTCGCGCGCGATATCTATCCACACGACGTCCTCGGCGACAGCTACTACATCACCGCGATCAAGCCGTGGGACGGAAAGGCCGCCAAGGACCCCGCCGTCAAGGCGCTAATCAGCGACGGCATCACCAGGCTCGATCAGAACGCGCGTGATCGCCACAAGGCGCCCTATGTCGAAGTGCCCTGGGAAGCCGACCGCGTGGTGCTTTTGAAGGAGATCGAGCAGAGCGACTTCTTCCAGAAGGTGCGCGGCGACCTCGTCGTCTCTCTCTACAACCAGAAAGACGTCTGGCCGCGGTTCGGCTACGAGGGCTCCTCCGCCGAACACGGCGGCTACATCAACCGCGGCTTCGCCGACATCGACTGGCTGCCGAAGGCTTAAGGCTCACCCAACGGTTCAGGAGAACGCATATGGCAAAATTCGATCTGAACGACTCCAGCGTTGTGGCGATCGTCGGCTCCGGTGCCGGCGGCGGCACGCTGGGCAACGAGCTCGCACAGAAGGGCGTCAAGGTCGTGATTCTCGAAGCAGGTCCCCGCATCGAGAATCAGGACTTCGTCAATGACGAGTGGGAGAGTTTCTCGCAGCTCGCCTGGACCGATGCGCGCACCACATCGGGATCATGGCGCGTCGCAAAAGACTTCTCGGGTCTTCCCGCCTGGATCGTCAAGGCGGTCGGCGGCTCGACCACACACTGGGCTGGCGCGTCGCTGCGGTTCGACGAGCACGAGTTCAAGGTGAAGAGCACCTACGGCAACATTCCCGGCGCCAACCTGCTGGACTGGCCGGTCACGCTCGCGGAGATGGAGCCGTGGTACGCCAAGGCCGAGAACAAGATGGGCGTGACCCGCACCAACGGCATTCCCGGACTTCCCGGCAACAATAACTTCAGAGTGATGGAGGCCGGCGCAAAGAAGCTCGGCTACAAGACGGTGCACACCGGCAACATGGCGATCAACAGCCAGCCGCGCGACGGACGCGGCGCCTGTCAGCAGATCGGCTTCTGCTTCCAGGGCTGCAAGTCCGGCGCGAAATGGTCGACGCTCTACACCGAGATACCCAAGGGCGAGGCGACCGGCAATCTCGAGGTTCGCCCCGCCAGCATGGCGGTCAAGATCGAGCACGATGCCGCCGGCAAAGTCACCGGCGTGGTTTACGCCGACGAGAGCGGTGCAATGCAGCGCCAGAAGGCACGCATCGTTGCGGTCGCCGGCAATTCGATTGAAAGCCCACGGCTGCTGTTGAACAGCGCATCCACGATGTTCCCCGCCGGCCTCGGCAACTCAAGCGGTCAGGTCGGCCGCAATTACATGCGCCACATGACCGGTAGCGTCTATGCCGTGTTCGAGAAGTCGGTGCACATGTATCGCGGCACCACCATGGCCGGCATCATCCGCGACGAGGCCGCCAACAATCCGAAGCGCGGCTTCGTCGGCGGCTACGAGATGGAGACGCTGTCGCTCGGACTGCCCTTCATGGCGGCGTTCCTCAACCCCGGCGCCTGGGGACGTCCGTTCACCGCCGCGCTCGACGGTTATCCCAGGATGGCCGGGATGTGGCTGGTCGGCGAGGACATGGCGCAGGAAACCAACCGCATCACGCTCGATCCTGTCGTGAAGGACAAGTTCGGCCAGCCGGTCGCAAGCGTGCACTTCGACGATCATCCCAACGATCTCGCGATGCGCGCGCACGCCTACAAGCAGGGCGCTGCGGTCTACGACGCCGTCGGCGCCACCGTGAGCTATCCGACACCGCCCTATCCGAGCACGCACAATCTCGGCACCAACCGGATGAGCGAGAAGCCCAGGGATGGTGTGGTCAACAAGTTCGGGCAAAGCCACGACGTCAAGAACCTGTTCGTCTCCGACGGCAGCCAGTTCACCAGCGGCGCAGCCTGCAATCCGACGCTGACCATCGTCTCGCTGGCGATCCGGCAGGCGGATTACATTGCGGGTGCGATGCAGAAGAAGGAAATTTGATCCAATCTCGTTCGTCGTCCTGGCGAAAGCCAGGACCCATTGCCCCGGGAAGGAGTTCGGCGAAGGCTTGTTGTTCGGGACTCATACCGCCCATCGCTGATGGATTCCGCGGTATGGGTCCTGGCCTTCGCCAGGACGACATCAGGGCTATTCCGCTGCATCGAGGATGGGCGCAACCGTCGTCTTGAACGCCTGCACCGGCGCTGCCGTCTTGGAGCGGTAGATCAGGCAGGAGCAGCGCAGCAACGAAGCGAAATTGTTGACCTCGCCGTGATGGTCGAGCACCTCGGTGTAGAGCGTCGTCAGGAACTTGCCGACGCTCATGTTCTCCTTGGCCGCGATCTCCTCCAGCGTGTCCCAGAATGCCATTTCCAGCCGGATCGAGGTGCAATGCCCACCGATCCGCAACGAGCGGGTCTGGGATTCGTAGTCGCCTTGGGGCTGATGCGCGAAGAGATGGCACATGGCGTCCTCCCGTCCTGTTGCCATTTTTTCGCGATGCTACACCGCAGCCCGGTACCCCACAATCGGGACGGCAGCCGGAGATCGATCCATCCCGGTTGCGCGATTTTCTCGAACGTCCAATCCCATCAATGCGATAGATAGCCCTTTTCCCCAGCCCGCCACGTTCCTGTTGCCCAACACATGCTTTTGACGCAACACGGCCTAGAATGGCGTTCTCCGCGAATCCAGATCGAAGCCCAAGATCAAAGCCGAAAATCGAGTTTCATGCCCGTCCGCCAATTGCCCGCACAGGTCGTCAACCGCATCGCCGCCGGCGAGGTGGTGGAACGTCCCGCGAGCGTGGTCAAGGAACTGGTCGAGAACGCCATCGACGCCGGCGCGAGCCGGATCGACGTCTTTACCGATGGCGGCGGGCGCCGGCGGATCGGCATCACCGACGACGGCGGCGGCATGACCGCCAGGGACCTGTCACTGGCGGTCGAGCGTCACGCCACCTCCAAGCTCGACGATGAGGACTTGCTGCAGATACGTACGCTCGGATTCCGCGGCGAAGCGCTGCCCTCGATCGGCTCCGTGGCGCGGCTCGCCATCACCACGCGGCATGCCAGCGAGCCGCACGCTTGGGCGCTCAACGTCGAGGGCGGCGAGAAGTCCGAGATCATGCCGGCCGCGCTCGCGCATGGCACGCGGGTCGAGGTCAACGACCTCTTCTACGCGACGCCGGCGCGGCTGAAGTTCTTGAAGACCGACCGGACCGAGGCGGAAGCGATCCGTGAGGTGGTGCGGCGCCTCGCGATGGCGCGGCCCGAAATCGCCTTCACACTGGCGGGCGAAGAGCGCGCCCCGGTGACCTGGGCTGCGGCGCTGCCCGGCGTCGCCGGTCGCCTGACGCGCCTCGGCGACATCCTGGGGGCGGAGTTCCGCAGCCATGCCATCGAGGTCCATGCCGAGCGCGAGGGCGTGGTCGTCGCCGGCTATGCCGCAGCGCCCGCGCTGACCAAGGCCAACGCCCTCGGGCAATATCTGTTCGTCAACGGCCGCCCGGTGCGCGACAAGCTGATCCTAGGGGCGGTACGCGGGGCCTATGCCGACTATCTGCCGCGCGACCGTCATCCGGTGCTGGCGCTGTTCGTCACGCTCGATCCGCGCGAGGTCGACGCCAACGTGCATCCGGCCAAGACCGAGGTGCGGTTTCGCAACGCCGGCCTCGTCCGCGCGCTGATCGTGCACGGATTGAAGGACGGGCTTGCACGGGAGGGCCGGCGTACGGCCGCCAACAGCGGCGAAAGCGCGCTGTCTTCGTTCCGCCCCGCATTCACGCCGCGCCCGGCAAGCTGGGACTGGCGCCAGTCGCCATCCGCCCCGGTCGCGCCGATGCCGTCATTCGATGGTGCGGCCGCGCCCGCCTTCGCCGAGCGCGCGCAGGCTGCGTTCGATGTCGGCGCGCCCAGTGCAGACGTGCGGATCGAGAGCCAGCCCGTCGGCGATCTCGTCGACCGCCCGCTCGGCGCGGCGCGCACCCAGATCCACGAGACCTATATCGTCTCGCAGACCCGCGACGGCCTGATCATCGTCGACCAGCACGCCGCGCATGAACGCATCGTCTATGAACGGCTGAAGGCCTCGCTGGCGGCCAACGGCGTGCAGCGGCAGATCCTGCTGATCCCCGAGATCGTCGAGATGGACGAGGCCACGGTGGAGCGCCTGCTCGAGCGCAGCGAGGAGCTGGCGTCGTTCGGCCTTGCGATCGAATCCTTCGGCCCCGGCGCGGTTGCGGTGCGCGAGACGCCGTCGCTGCTCGGCAAGACCAACGCCGGCGGCCTGTTGCGCGATCTTTCCGAGCACATGGCCGAGTGGGACGAGGCGCTGCCTCTGGAGCGCCGCCTGATGCACGTCGCCGCCACCATGGCCTGCCACGGCTCGGTGCGCGCCGGCCGCAGGCTGCGACCGGAGGAGATGAATGCCCTGCTCCGCGAGATGGAGGACACCCCGAACTCCGGCCAGTGCAATCACGGCCGGCCGACCTATGTCGAGCTGAAGCTGTCGGATGTCGAGAAGCTGTTCGGGCGACGGTAACGTTCGAAATTACGGCCGCTTCAAAAACACGAACTCCGTGTCGTCATAAGCGCGCCGCTCCAATTCCTCGAAGCCTTCCGGCGTGACGAACTGCGCAGCCTTCGCCTCTTCCACCACGAGCAGCGCGCCCGGCGTGAGCCAGCCCCCGTCGCGCAAGCTCGCAAGCGCCTTCTCCGCAAACCCTTTGCCATAGGGCGGATCGAGGAACACCAGCGAGAACGGCTCGACCGGATGCGCAGGCCCGAGATCGGTGGCATCACGGCGATAGACTTTTGTCACGCCACCCAGGCCCAGCGTCTCGACATTATTCCGCAGCAGGGCGCGCGCTTCCGCGCCGTTGTCGACGAACAGCGTGAACTTCGCGCCGCGTGAAGACGCTTCGATTCCCAGCGCACCGGTGCCGGCGAAGAGATCGAGCACGCGCGCATCCGCAATCGGATCGTCATAGGCGTGCACGAGGATGTTGAACACGGACTCACGCAGGCGGTCCGCCGTGGGGCGGATGTCGCGCGAGGACGGTGAGGCCAGATTGCGCCCCTTCAATCGACCGCCGACGACGCGCAACGTCAGTCCTCCTTCGGCGCCAGATCGCGCTTGCCGTGATAGCCGCGCTTGGGACGGCGCGGCGGGCCGTAGCCGCTCGCCTCAGCCTCGTTGCGCTCGCGCGCTTCCTCGCTGCCGGTGCGTTGCACCAGCACGCGGCGGCCCTTGCGGTCGTTGATCACGCCGCGCTTGGTCGCCGGCTTCTTCTCGCGCGGCACGTCGTCGCCCTCATGCGAGGCAGATTTCTGCGGCACGTCGAACTGCGCACCCGATTTCTCGATGATCTTTTCGCCGAGCTGGTCGCGCAGCACGCGGGACTTGATCTCCTCGACCTGGCCCTCGGGGACCTCGCCGAGCTGGAACGGGCCGTAGGAGACCCGGATCAGCCGGTTCACCTCGAGCCCGAGATGAGCGCAGACGTTGCGCACTTCGCGGTTCTTGCCCTCGCGGATCGCGAAAACCAGCCAGACATTCGCGCCCTGGTCACGCTCCAGCGTGGCGTCGATCGGACCGTATTTGATGCCCTCGATCTCGATGCCGTTCTTCAGCTCGTCGAGCTGCGCCTGCGTGACGTCGCCATGGGCGCGGACACGGTAGCGGCGCAGCCAGCCGGTGTCCGGCAGCTCGAGCGTGCGCGCGAGCCCGCCATCATTGGTGAGCAGCAGCAGGCCCTCGGTGTTGAAGTCGAGCCGGCCGACGCTGATCAGCCGCGGCAGACCTTCGGGCAGATTGTCGAACACGGTCGGACGGCCCTCGGGATCGTCATGCGTCGTCATGAGGCCGCGGGGCTTGTGATAGAGGAACAGCCGCGTGCGCTCGCGCTCCGGCAACGGCTTGCCGTCGACAGTGACGACATCGTTCGAGGTGATGTCGAGCGCCGGCGAATTGATGACACGGCCGTTGACGCTGACGCGGCCCTGCGTGACCATCTCCTCGGCATCGCGGCGCGAGGCGAGGCCCGCGCGCGACAGCACCTTGGCGATACGCTCGCCGGCCTTCTTCGGCTTGGTCTCTTCCTCGCGGCGCGGCCGCCGCTCGGAATCACGATCGCGCTCGCGATAGGCGCCGCGACCGCCGAAGGCCGGACGCTTCTCGAAGATCCTGCTCTCGTCCTCGTTTTCGCGGCGTGGACGATCGCCGGAACGCGCTTCGCTGCGGGGATGCTCGTGCCAGTCGGAACGGCCTTCGGAGCGCTCGCGCGGACGATCGAATTTCGGGCGATCGCCGCCGCGATCGAACCTCGGACGATCATCGCGTGGACGATCGAATTTAGGACGATCGAATTTGGGGCGCTCGCGGAACGGACGATCACCCGATGGACGATCGTCGCGCGAACGGGAAAAGCGCGGACGGTCTTCGCCACCGCCATGCCGATCGTCGCGCTTCTGCCAGGGCTTGTCCCCACCGCGGTCGCTGCCGCCAAAATCCTTGCGCGGACCCTTGCTGAAGTCCTTGCGCGGCGGCCGGTCGCCGCGAGGCGCCGCATCGCGCTTCTGCCAGGGTTTTGAATCGCTGCGCTCGCTGCGATTGCGGTCCGGTGCGCCGCGCGAAAACTTCCGCTCGCCGTCGAACTTGCGTTCCGGACGGTCGCCACGCGGCGCATAAGGTCGCTTGTCGCCAAACTTCGCGTCACCGGTTCGGCCGGCCGGACGGGAATCGTCGCGATCCCTGCGCGGCGGACGGTCATCACGCCCATAGGACGGGCGATCACCGCGCGGCTTGAACGGCCGCTTGTCGCCATCGCGCGAGGGGCGATCAGAAAATGGGCGGTCACCACGGGGCTTGAACGGGCGCTTCTCGCCGTCGCGCGACGGACGATCGGAAAACGGACGGTCTTCACGCGGCTTGAAGGGACGATCGCCACGCGGCTTGAAGCTGCGCTCGCCACGATCCTCGCCGCGCGGCCGGTCTTCACGCGGCCGGTCTTGGCGATTGAACTTCGGGCGGTCGCTGAAGTCGCGGCGCGGGGCATCGCCCTCCTCGCGGCGGCGGAATGATGGACGGCTGTCGCGGTCGCCGCGGGGCGGGCGGGCGTCGCCTTTGTCCCCGGGAGGGCCGCGCTTGGCGAACTTCTTGTCGGGCCCGCGTGGTTTGCCGGACCGGCCCTTGGCCGGGCCTCCCTTGGCCGGGCCGCGATCACGCCGGCCGCGGGAATCGTTGTCTTTGTCGCTGTCGCGAGGCATGAATAATCTCACTCAGGGGATGGCCAGAAAGCATTGTGCGCGCTCGTCTCGAGCCGCATGCTCAGGCAAATTCGGTCAAGCACTTCTGCTGAAGGCGCAGCTACTAGCAGGTTTCTCGCGATGATACGAGGCTTGAAAGCCCCCTCTTTCATGGATTTGGCGCTCAAAACGGCCGAAAACGCCGGAAAGGCGGGCGAAGTTCCGATCGGATGTGTCGTGGTCCGCAATTACGAGGTCATCGCCACCGCGGCGAACCGGACGCTGACCGACTACGACCCCACGGCGCATGCCGAGATCGTGGCGCTGCGCGAGGCGGCCAAAAAGATCGGCAGCGAGCGTCTGGTCGACTGCGACCTCTACGTGACGCTGGAGCCGTGCACCATGTGTGCGGGCGCGATCTCGTTTGCAAGGGTGAGGCGCCTGTATTACGGCGCCGCCGACCCCAAGGGCGGCGCGGTTGAATCAGGTGTGCGGTTCTTCACCTCGCCGACCTGCCATCACGTCCCGGATGTCTATTCCGGGGTCGGCGAAAGCGAGTCGGCGCGGATGCTGAAGGACTTCTTTCGCGAGCGGCGCTAAGGCGCGGCAAAGAACTCGCGCAGCGCCTTCGCGGTGACGCCGGGATTTTCCTCGGTGAGGAAGTGGCCGGAATCCACCGGCATGCCGTCCACGTTCGTCGCCCATTGCTTCCAGATGTCGAGCGGGGTGGCGGCGGCTTGCGCCACGCCGGCATTGCCCCACAGCGCCAGCATCGGAATGGTGATCTTCTTGCCGGCCTCGAAATCGGCCTTGTCGAGATCGTAGTCGAAATAGGCGCCGGCGCGATAATCCTCGCACATCGCGTGGACGCGGGCGGGATCGCGGAACGGGGCGATGTAGTGTTCGAGCGCGCGCTTGTCGATCGCATCGAGCGTCTTCGATTTGGTCTGGCTCGCCATCTTGAAGCGCAGGAAGAACTCGCCATTGCTCGCGACCAGCGTCTCCGGCAGCGGATAGGGCTGCGCCAGAAAAGTCCAGTGATAGATCTTCAGCGCATAGGCGCGGTTCATCCGCTCCCAGTAATTAAGTCGAAAAACAACCCCATGCACAGTAGCTAAGTCCAACAACCGCCTACATAATTTCGGAGTGCCGTCGGGCGGGGCGAAATTGCGCGCGTGTGCGAAAAAAGCCTGTCAGCTCTTGGCCTTCTCGGCGTCCACGGCCTGCCAGCCGATGTCGCGGCGGCAGAAGCCTTCCGGCCAATTGATGCGGTCGACGGCCTGGTAGGCGCGCACCTGCGCTTCCGTCACGGTCTTGCCGAGCGCGCAGACATTGAGCACGCGGCCGCCATTGGCGAGGATGGCGCCGTCCTTCTCGACCGTGCCGGCGTGGAAGATCTCGGCGGTCTCGACCTCTGAGGCGTCATCGAGCCCCTCGATCCGCGTGCCTTTCTGATAGTCGCCGGGATAGCCCTTCGCCGCCATCACCACCGTGAGCGCGGCCTCCGGATGCCAGCGGAGGTCAAAGTTCTTCAGCTGCCCGTCGCAGGCGGCGAGGAAGGCCGGCACGATGTCCGACATCATCCTGAGCATCAGCACCTGGCACTCGGGATCACCGAAGCGCACGTTGAACTCGAAGAGCTTTGGGCCCTGCGTCGTCAACATGATCCCGGCGTAGAGGATGCCGCGAAACGGCGTGCCGCGCTGCTTCATGCCTGATACCGTCGGCAGAATGATTTTGGCCATGATCGCGTCATGGATCGCCGGCGTGACCAGCGGCGTCGGCGAATACGCGCCCATGCCGCCGGTGTTCGGACCGACGTCGTGGTCGAACACGCGCTTGTGGTCCTGCGCGGACGCCAGCGGAATGGCGGTCTCGCCGTCGCACAGCGCGAAGAAGCTGATCTCGCGGCCCGGCAGAAACTCCTCGATCACGACCTCGGCGCCGGCCTCCCCAAAGCCGCCCTCGAACATCATGGCGATGGCGTCCTCCGCCTCGCGCACCGACTTGGCGACGACGACGCCCTTGCCGGCGGCAAGACCGTCGGCCTTGACCACGATCGGCGCGCCCTGGCTCTGGACGTAGGCACGCGCATCGGCGGCGTTGGTGAAGCGCTTGTAGGCGCCGGTCGGAATGCCGAACTCGGTGCACAGCGCCTTGGTGAAGCCCTTCGAGCTTTCGAGCTGGGCGGGGATCCTGTTCGGCCCGAACGCCTTGATGCCGGCGGCGGTGAGGTCATCGACGATGCCGGCCGCCAGCGGCGTCTCCGGGCCGACCACCACGAGCTCGACCGCATTCGCCTTGCAGAAGTCGATCACGGCGGCATGGTCGGCGACGTCGAGCGCCACGCATTCCGCCTCGCGCGCGATCCCGGCATTGCCCGGCGCGCACCAGAATTTGGTCACCAGGGGAGAGGCCGCGATCTTCCACGCCAGCGCATGTTCGCGGCCGCCGGAACCAAGCAGGAGAATGCGCATAAGAGGGCTCAGAAATGAAGGGTTTTGCTGGGGGCGGAGGTCGCACGAATCGGGGTGGGGCTCAAGGGGGGCTGCGCCGGACTCCCCCGCATTCCGGACGGCTTGCTCCGCTGCCCCTTCTCCCCTTCCGGAAATTTCAATAGCCCAGTGTCAGCGGTGTTCAAAATAGAAATTCTGCTGGCAGTTCGTGTGGCATTGATATCGCAGCAACGACCAACACTGTCAGAGTCGCTACAGAACGCGGACTGCGCTACCCTCGTCGAATGACGGGCATCACTGACTATTTTTTTGTCGGATTTGCGGGATTCCTTTACGTAATCGGCGAGTACAAACTTGCCTTTTGGTTCAGCGCATTTGGGATCGCAAATAACGCTGGAGCCGCCGTGAGGGCCGTTGTGGACCCGGATTGGTACATGCGCAAACGATTGGAAGCGAATTTACCAGTCGATTTCGTCAACTCTGGAATACGGAGTCTTCTGGCAATCAAGGTCATAGTAATTGGCGTGCTCTCTTGGGCGGCTTGGCGTGCAGGCACACACGCCGGATATTTTTGACGGTCCGATTATGCCAACCTTGCTAGCCATTATCCTCGGAGCTGCTGCTTACGCCGGGTACAAGGGATTGCCCCTTTACACTGTGATTTTCGTGGGCGGCGCTATGGTAATTTGGAACTTGATCTACTTCGGAGCGCGGTCAATGCAGGCCGCATCAGGCGGTCCGCTAGCCTACCTCTTTCGAATATCAATCATAAACATTCTCCAAGCGGCAGCCGCCTACGCTGCAGGCTTTGGGCTGTATCGCCTGATTGGATAATCCTCCGTCATTTCCTGACTCGCCATTCTGATCGGTCGTAGGCCCTGTGAATAAGTGGGACAACGTCCTCGGACTCGAACTGCTACCCAGCATTGTGCCATCGTAGCCACTCATCCGATTCGCAGGTGGGGGATTAAATGAAGTTGATTGAAGGTCATGTTACGAATTTCCGGTCCGCTGAAGACTCCGAACCTTTCACCCTCGAGAACGTCACCTGCTTGGTCGGTAAAAATGAGGCCGGTAAGAGCGCCGTGCTACTAGCGCTCGCTGCGCTTAACCCGCACCCAAGCACACCAATCGTGTTCGACCGAGAACGAGATTATCCACGCCGTCACCTCACTGCCTACTCGCAAAGACACAAGGGTGAAGAAGCGGTCGCGATCCAAACCAAGTGGAAACTGACCCACCAGGAGATCGCAGATGTTCGCGCTGTCCTCGGTGACAAAGCGCTCAAATCGCCGATTATTGAGATAAGTCGTCGATACAGCTCGGAGCCCGAATGGAAATTCGAGATCGACACGAAACGGGCTGTTGCGCACCTGCTTGATGGTCGCGGCTTCAATCAGGAGCAGCTTGCCGCACTCAAGCTCGCCGACGACACTTCCGATCTTACGGCAAAGATCGCGACAATCCCTGAACTAACTGAGGATCAGACCACGTTTCTGAACTGGCTCAAACCACACGCATCATTCAAAACGCTTGTGTACGCGATCCTTAAGCCGCACTTCCCGAAGTTCATGTATTTTTCGAACTACGACCGGATGGATGGCGCAGTCCGTTTAGATTTCTTGAAGACGTGGAAGAGCAACAATGAAATTCTGAAGGACGAGAATAGCGGCGCGCGTTTGTTCATGGAATTCTTGGAGTATGCCGGAGTTCCTCTCGATGAAATTCTAACCGTTGGTACATACGAAACGTTCAACGCCAAACTTCAGGCGGCTTCGAACAACATCACTGACCAAATACTTGAGTTCTGGACGCAGAATCCTGACTTGTCAGTGGTCGTCACCATTGATCCGGCCCGACCGCAAGACAGGCCTCCATTGAACGAAAACATTATCGGTCGAGCGCGCATCTACAACGCCCTACATCGCGTGGATACTCCTTTTTCCGAACGTAGCGCCGGGTTTGTTTGGTTCTTCTCGTTCTTGGTGAAGTTCGCGCAAGTGAAAGAGGATGCCACTCCCGTGGTCCTTCTGCTCGATGAGCCGGGCCTGACGCTACATGGTAAGGCACAGGGCGATCTGCTCCGTTACTTCGACGAGAAGTTAGCTCCATTTCATCAGATCGTTTATTCAACCCATTCGCCATTCATGGTCGCACCGGACAAGTTGACTGCCGCAAGGGTAGTCGAGGACCAGGTAGAGTTGAAGGGCACCCGGCGCGTGCCGCTCGGAACGAAAGTCCGCGAGGACGTGCTGACGCGCGATCCCGATACCCTGTTTCCTCTGCAGGGAGCTTTGGGCTATGAGATCACGCAGTCGCTCTTCATCGGCAAGCACACACTTCTGGTCGAAGGCGCGTCGGACATTCTTTATTTGCAAGCACTTTCCTCCGCGCTGAAAGCGCGCGAGCGCACCGGGCTCGATCCCAGATGGACTATGTGTCCGACAGGTGGAATCGGGAATGTTCGCGCCTTCGTCTCGCTCTTCGGCGGCAACAAGCTGGATATTGCTGTACTCGCCGACCACACGAAGCAAGACGTAAAGAAAATAGAGGAACTACGAAAGAGCGAAATACTGCGAGCAGGAAAAGTCTTCACGATCGCAGATTTTACCGGGAAAGCCGAGTCGGACATCGAGGACCTATTCGAAATCGGGCTGTTCGCGGAGATCGTAAACGAGGCGTATGAATTACCTGCGAAGCATAGGCTAACGGCCACGAGCTTAGAGAAGGCTGATCCAAGTACCGTGCGGCTCGTAAAAAAAGCGGAGGCAGCCTTCAATGTACTTCCCGAGCCAATGCCTACATTCGATCATTTCACCGCCTCTGCGTGGTTGATCCGCAATCTCGACAAGCTTGACGCAACGACTCCGGCGATGGAAGAGACGCTGGATCGGGCGGAGAAGCTCTTAGAGGCAGTAAATGCGGCGATCCAGCCTAGCTAGGCTGCGGTCGCCGAAGAAGGTAGCTGTTGACGTTGTCCAAAGCGAGCAATCGCATTGGGATGACAAGACGCAGAGGTTGCGCGAAGCGCCGGAGGCCCTCGCCACCAGTTTGACGTCCAGCTATCGCCATAGGCTAAGAGAAAACGGGGCGTTAAATGTCTGAACTTTGGTATTACGCGGAAGGCGGAAAAACACGTGGACCGTTGTCACTCAGTGAGCTGTTACCGCTCCTCTCACGCGTTGCCGATCCGCGCCGGGTCATGATTTGGCGTTCTGGCTTCGACGAATGGAAAGCAGCCGAGGACGTTCGCGAGGTCGCTCAACAGTTGTTCCGGCCGCCGCCCTTACAGCACGCAACGCCTCCGGTACCGCCAACAGCGGAAGAAGCGGCTGCCCGAATGCCGGTGGTTGGAGCTGAGGAGGCCGCTGCGTTCAAGAACGTCAAGCCGGAACTGACTGGGATCGGCGGATGGCTCGGACTTGTGGCGTTCGGACAGGTTGTAGGGCTTCTCCGCCTGCTCGTGTCGTTGGGGCAGTACTACACGTCAATTGATGAGCAAATATGGAAGCGGTTCCCGACAGCGATTTGGGGCGAGGCTCTCTTGAACGCTCTCTTTGTCTCACTCGTGATTTACACCATAGTGCTCCTTTTCCAGCATTCGCGATATTTTCCCCGCGCCTTCGTTTTGCAGATGATTGCCGTAATCTGCATGCCGCTACTCGATTCCCTCTGGATAGCCTTCATCATTGGAGCGACGACGGGACAGTCACTTGGAAGCAGCTTTCACCTCGATGAGAAAGATGGTGGTCAGCTAATCGTTGCCATCATCAGCGCTTTCATTTGGATCCCTTACGTCATGCGGTCACGTCGGGTCGCGAACACGTTTATGAAATGAAAGGCAGACCCATAGTTGCATCCGCAAGTGCGGGGAGACTTCATGTTCGGAATGCTTGACTATCGAGCGCACAAGCTCTTTCGGCTGCTCAGTTTCCCGCTGATCGTCTGTGGAAGGCTCGCGTTTTTCGTCGTTGTTGCGGTTGCCATAATCATTGCACAGCAGACCGGTTACAGCCTGCTCGTCAAAATCGTGTTAGCGTATGTCACGATGGAGGCTCTCGCCCTTGTGACAGCGGGGGTATGGTTCTTGATTATGTGGACCTATCAGGCCATCTTCTTCTGGATCGTTGATGTTATACCTGCCAAGGGTCTCGACGAAGAAGAGGCTCGGGAAATTGTGAAGAAGGGCCGGATCGTCTGGCTTTCGCGCAAACTCACCTGGGATATCGATGGCTGGAATGGGGACGACACCCGAGCATTTGTGTCTGCATTAAATTGGCGTGCTCGTCTGTTCTTTAACGCACGCGAACGCTTCGAAAAACGGGTCAAGCGCTTGGCGCAGAATTTCTATGAAACGGGACTGCAACCAGGAGCACTTAGAAAGGATGAAATCGATCGAATCGTTGGCGAAAAGAGCAATTGGTTAGAGATCGCGGTCGTTCACCCATATTACTTCAACTCAATAATCGGCGCTTGCATCATTTTGACTGCATTGATCGCGCTGACTTGAAATGTCGATTGGCGCATAGCCCCACGTCAGCGAAGCCGACCTTAGAGGAACAGCTTCGCTGCTAATCCGGCTGCTGCTACGAGCAAGCCGACCGCCGTGTATAAGCCCCGCCATTTAGTAAGGTGCTCCTCGATGCGCTTCATCATTGAGACCTTCGAGGGTAGCTGCTCCTGAGGAATAAGAGCGATATGGGCGGCCTTAAGCCTCACGACCTCGACATTTGCGCGGGTGTGCGTTTCAGAGGTGTTGTAGACCGGAACATTGGCGGGATTGCCATTGCCCCTTAGTCTTTGATCGGTCCTAGTCGCCTCCTGAACAATGCGGGCAATATACCCGTTCAGTGATCGCTCCAACGCATCCAGAGACGACCGTTTCAAATCGGGCGGGTAAGATGCACATTCCGCCTCCCATTGGCGAAAGCCGCTGTGGACACGATCCATCAAATGTTTGCCTACTGAAGACCAATAAATGTCCTGTATCTGTCCTTGGAAAAGGATGCCCCCGACGCGGATGCGCCCGCCATGAAAGTCCTCAACGTCGACCATATGGTTAGGAATGTTGATGTTGTGCCACTTGAAGAACCAGTCGTTCGCCATGCGGACAGAATCTTGTCCAAGTTGGTGGACCAAGGAAATCTCGAACGGCGTTGTCATTCCCGGCAACTCTCTTCAGCGGGATCAGAATCAGACACCCTGCGCTGCAACGATAGCGAGTTGACGCGAAAACAAAAACGCTACACAGAAGGAGATCAGAAGGGTTAAAAAAGTCAGTCTTATCAATGCTCGTGGCTGGCAGTACCACCCACCAGTCTTCCCGAGTGCCTAAACCTGCTTCCCCGCAATGATCTCCTGCAACGTCGCCCACATGCCGCGCGAACGCGCCGCGGCCCGCAGCAGTCGCTGTCACCGTGGTCTGCGGCTTCTTGCCGACGAAAGCCTTCTCCACCGACACGTAGCCCGCCTTGGCCAGCGTCTCGATATGCGCGCCGAGATTGCCGTCGGTCGCGCCGGTGAGCTTTTTCAGCCGGGAAAATTCCAGTCCTGCGAGACCGGCAGCCCGTTCAGTGCTGCCATGATCTTCAGCCGCAACGGCTGGTGGATGATGTCGTCGAGCTCGGCCACGGCGTCGCAGCACCTGCTCATCGGGCAGCCGTGATTTGCCGAGAGGTCATTGATCTCTATTTCGAAGCGCTGTCCAAAACGGATCTTTCTCAACCACCTCCTGCTCCGGCGATGAATTCTTCCGATTTGACATCAAAGGGCCGGAGCTATCTGCCGAAGAACGACGTGGGGTTCATGAGCGCTGGGTTTTGATTAAGGCGTTCCAAGATCTGATGCGCGGCGTCAGGGCATCGCTAGAGGAGGCATATTTCTTCATCGCGCTGTTGAGAGAGGGAAAAATTCGAGCTCCGACAAGCGCGACGCTGGGTGAGATTCTCACTCCCTATCGGGCCAAAGCGGAGGCAATGAACTTTCCGAACCTGATGGAGCAAGTAAATCGCGGGCTCGAAAAGCCGGTACCGTTTGCGGAGGCCTACGGCTCACTACAATCCGCGCGAAATTGTTTGGAGCATCACGATGGGGTCGTCGGACGCCGGGACGTTGACGCGACCGGCGTTCTCAAGATCAGCGTCCCCAGAGCAAAGATTTTCGTCGAGCAAAACGGCGCAGAGATTGAGGTCTATAAGAACTTTTATGCGGAGAAAGATACGGTAATTCAGATGCGGATGGAGACTCGCGATCTTGTTTTTCGATTGGGCGAGCCTCTGAAGATTTCCGAAGGATTTCGATGACATCGCGTTTGCGTGCGCGAACTTCGGTACAATGCTCGCTCAGCAACTTCCTAAGGTGCCGTCCCTAGGCTGAGTCGCAGGAGAGCCCGTAGGATGGGTTGAGCCCTTGCGAAACCCATCGCACTTGTTTCGTGGTAACGTCCCGTCATGACCGCGTACCGCCGCAACTTTCTTCCGGGTGGGTGCTTCTTCTTCACGGTCAACCTGGCGGAGCGGAAGCTAGCGTTGCTGACGGATCATATCGGGTTGTTGCGCACGGCGTTTCGTGAAACGCACCGACGCCATCCATTCACGATCGATGCCATCGTGGTGCTGCCTGATCACCTTCACACGGTGTGGACGTTGCCAGAAGGTGGTGCCGATTTTGCAATGCGCTGGCAGTTGATCAAATCCACCTTTTCGCGCGGCCTGGCGCGCAACGAGAGGATATCCCCAAGCCGCGCGGCCAAAGGTGAACGGGGCATCTGGCAACGCAGATATTGGGAGCATACCATTCGCGACGAAGCTGATTTCGCGCGGCATGTAGACTATGTTCATATCAATCCGGTCAAGCACGGGCTCGTCGACAGAGTCCGTGACTGGGCGCCCTCCTCGTTTCATCGCCACATAAAGTTCGGCAATTACCCGGCCGATTGGGCCGGCGATCAGTCGGATGACGGCCGCGATTTCGGAGAACGGGGATAGAGAAGCGATGGGTTTCGCAAGGGCTCAACCCATCCTACGAGCTTTGTACCAGTAAAGCAGCGTTGGCCCCTTGATGCCTCGGACCCCGGAGAATCGTACTCGCTTTCGGCACCTGCACACGGCGCCCGGATCGGCATCCGACGCAAGGAAACGCGCGAAGCCGTCCTGCTATGGGAGCGCCAGAATCGCCCGCAATTTCTCGTTCAACTGATCGATAGAAAACGGCTTGCCTATCGCGGGCGAACTGTTGAACTCCTCCTCGAGCGGAGGTCCGCCGTAACCCGTGCTAAACAGGAAGGGAATCCTTCGCTCCCGCAAGATGCGAGCTACCGGAAAAACAAGTTCGCCAGCCAGGTTCACATCAAGGAGCGCCAAATCGAACGATGCCGTCGTCGCGAGTTCGCACGCCTTTTGTACGTGGGCTGCTGAGGCAACGACCTTCAAGCCCAGTTCCTCAAGCATATCTTCGAGCATGAGGGCCACAAGGCCCTCATCTTCGACCAGGAGAACCTTGGCGCCGGACAGCTCAACCATTGGACGCTGCAGGCATAATGGGAAACACCATGCGGCAGCGAGTGCCCTCCGGCTCGAATACCAGATCGAACTCACCTGCGAGATCATGCTCGACGCAACGTTCCATCAACCGCGTGCCGAAGCCGCGCCGCTTTGGAGGCGTAACAGGTGGTCCGCCACGTTCGTGCCATTCGCAATCCAGCACGGCTGGCGAGCGCTCGCCGGCGCTGATCCGCCAAGTGAGCGCAACTGATCCATTCGGCACTGAGAGTGCGCCGTACTTCGCCGCATTAGTCAGAAGCTCGTTGAGCACCATGGTGATGCTCAGTGCCATGCGGGCGTCTAGCTCAACGTGCGGCCCGCTAGTCAGCACCCGTCCGCCCGACATCGGAGCGACGATATCGTGGACGAGCTTTTCGAAAGGCGTATCCTGCCAGTTTCGCTTCGTCAGCAGGTCATGTCCGCGGGCGAGCGCAAGCAGCCGTCCCGTGAAGGTCGGCAGAAATTCCTGCAGATCGGCGGCGTGACGGGCGGTCTGGTTCGCCAGAGATTGCACCGTGGCCAGGGTGTTTTTCACACGGTGGTTTAGTTCGTCGATGAGAGCCTTTTGAGCGTTCTCGGCGTTCTTCCGCTCGCTAATGTCGACGAGCATGTTGATGGCGCCGACAAGATTGCCGTCCGCGTCGCGCAGCGGCGTTGGAAAAGGAATAAACGGCACGCGTCTGCCGTCTGGACGTTCGGCCACCGCTTCGGCACCGCGAACCGGCCGGTTTTCGCGCAGCGCAACAGCCATCGGGCATTCATTGTGCGGCAGCGGCGAGCCGTCGGGCCAATAGAGCTTCCAGGTCACACACCATTCGTCGCCTGGCTGCGGCGTTCTGCCCGCCATCTCGACGGCAGCCCGATTGAAGAAATTAATGCGCCCCTTGGCGTCCGTCGTGTAGATGGCTGCTGGCAACGCCTCGAGGAGATCGCGCATGCGCTGCTCGCCTTCACGCAAGCGATCCTCCAGTTGCTTGGTGGTGGTGACATCCTGAGCGACCCGCACGCCATAAAGGAAGCAGCCTTCCGAATCCCGCACCGACGAACTGAAGATATCCAGATGGCGAACGGACCCGTCAGGCCGTACCACACGCTTGCGAACCGTGTAGTTCTCGATGTCGCCGCGGACTTGCCGCGCGTACAGTTCGGCATCTTCGGTCTGATCGTTGGAATCGGTGTAGTCGAGGAAGGTCATCCCCAACAGTTCGTCGCGTTTGCGCGCGGTGATGCGGCAGAGGGAATCATTCACCCGCAAGAAGCGACCGTTCTCGTCGGTCTCCGAAATGCCGACGCTGGCGGCCTCATAAGTCGCCGCAAGCCGCGCCTCACTTGCTTGCCGTGCCTCTTCGGCAGCATGCAGTTCGGTGACGTCGGTCGTGAAGCAGCGCGTGTTGACAAACTTGCCGTCCACAATGCGGCTGTTCGAGGTAATCAGGACATGCTTGATCGTGCCGTCGCGGGCGCGCAGCCGGGCAGGGTAGCGCTGCAGCGGCTCACCGCACGAAAGACGCTGGAGAATATCGCCAATCACGGGAGCGTCGGCGTGGAACTCGGCGACATGACGCCCGATATACTCCTCGGGCCGGTACCCAAGCAGATCCAATTCGGCCTTATTGGCGCGAATGATAATTCCCTCGCCACTGACGATGTGAAGGCCCACCGCGCCGTTGTCGAAAAAGTCCTGCAGATCCTGCGTCGTGCGGCGGACTTCCTCCTCGACCTGCTTGCGTCCGGTGATGTCCTGGAAGCAATTGATGGCGCCCTGGATGCGACCAGAAAAGTCGCGCAACGCCCGGATGTTGACCATGGCCGTGAAGCGAGAGCCATCCGGCCGCGCCATTATCACTTCGGCATTGCGCGTCGGCGTTCCCGCGCGAACGGCGGTGGCCATGGGGCAGTCGGCATGCGCGAGGGGAGTTCCATCCAGCAGGTAGAGCTGGTGTGAACCGCAGAAGCGCTCCCTCCCAACATCAGGTGTGCGCCCCCACAGCACCACAGCCTCCGCGTTATAGGCGACCAGCAGCCCCTCCGCGTCACAGAGATAGACTGCGCCCGGAATGGCATCGAGCGCGGCAGCGCCGGCCGCAACCAGGGCCTCGAACTCCGTGGGGCGGTGCCGGGCGGAGAGAGGGAATTCTTCTACGTTCGACATGCGGGTGCCCGGCTCTCGGGGGCGAGAGGAACGACGACCCGATACGAGCGTCGTTCGTGCAATAAACATGGGCGGACGCCCCTCCGGCCCGCCGAACTGCTCTTAACGCATCACGGGCCCCTTGGTTCCCCCCGTAGGTACGGGTTCGCGAGGGTCCGCTAATGGCGGTTATCGGCGTCAGGACAAGCTGATGAGCATGTCCGCTAAACGCCGCCTGACCGGGGACATTGCATGGCCGCGACCGCCACTGAGCGGCGTTACTGTCTTGTGTGGTGCTTGAGAACAGTGACGCGCCGATCTCTGTGCCACACTTCTAAATCGTGGCCGTCGAGCAGCTGTCTCGCTTTGGCTGTGGCCTCGTCGTCGTTGGCGCAATCGATCTCATGAACGCCGCTGATCCGCCCGTCCTCGCCCATGATATAAGCGCGGTAGTCCATCGCACGCCTTCCCCGTTGGGAACATTTTACCTCCCAGTTACGGGCGCGGCCTTAACATAGATTAATCGATGTCGTGGGTGCCTCAATCGTCGCAATGAGCTTCTGGCACTTGAAGATGCGGACATTTTGAAGGAGCGTGTATCGAGATAGCTTTGGACCCGCAGCAATCGGCCATCGCAATGCCGGCAATCCCAAATTGATATGGACTATCGTTGTACGGGCGAGCCTCGCAGGTCAGCTTCGGGTCACAAGCCATCGATCATGCCCGAGGTGGGAGACTTCCGCTTTGCGTTAGTAAGCCGACGTTTATGAGTACGTCCTACCCCTGCTTCCCCGCAATAATCTCCTGCAGCGTCGCCACATGCCGCGCGAACGCTCCGCGCCCCGCAGCGGTCGCGGTCACCGTGGTCTGCGGCTTCTTGCCGACGAAGGCCTTCTCCACCGACACGTAGCCTGCCTTGGCCAGCGTCTCGATGTGCGCGCCGAGATTGCCGTCGGTCGCGCCGGTGAGCTTCTTCAATCGCGAAAACTCCAGGCCGCCGGTGCCCGGCAGCGCATTCAGCGCCGCCATGATCTTCAGCCGCAACGGCTGGTGGATGATGTCGTCGAGCTCGGCCATCAGATCCGCCGCATCCAGAGGCCGCCGAGGATCAGGCCTCCGCCATTGACGAAGGCCATCCAGAGCGGAAACGCCTCGCCGATGTAGAAATAACCGATCAGCGTCAGCGCGGAGATGCCGAGACCGATCGCCATGAAGGCATAGCCGAACCAGAGACCCGCCAGCGAATAGAACAGCATGAAGTAGAGCGGCCAGAACGTGCCCAGCTGGCGCGGACCGAAATGACCGAGCACGTTGGTGCAGAGATAACCGAAGGCGAAGAACAGCACGAACACCAGAAGCAGTCTGACGTTGAAAGCGGTGCCATGGGAGTGATGCGGCGGATTGAGAATGCGCAGCACCACCAGACCGCCGGCGCCCAAAACGTCCACGGCAACCCAGGCGTAGCCCGCATAGACCGGCCAAAGCCAGGTCACGAGATTGCCCGCGAACACCAATGCGCCCCACCAGACGGCGGCGTGGCTCGCCAGCTCATAGAGCTGCGATTGCTTCACGCGCTGGACGATGTCGTCGATATCGGCCAGCGCCGCGGAGGCTTCCTTGCTGTCGATCATGACTGCCCTGTCCCGCGCGTCGTCACATCGTCGGCGATGACCGAGATCGCCTTCGGGTTGGTGACGATGCCCATGTGGTTGATGCCGTCGATGATCTTGACGTCGACCGATGGCTTCACCGCCTGCACGGTTTCTGCATATTTATCCGAGATCATCATCTCGTCCTCGGCGCCGCCGAAGATCGTGACCGGACGTGTCGCCGCCGGAAGATCGAGGCGATAGCCGCGCGTCGCGAAATTGCGCGTCAGGCGGTCCGAATAGGTGGCGACGAGATATTTTGCCGAACTCGCGGGCACGGCGAGCGCGAGCACCGGAAGCTGCGAACAGCAGTCGATGCCGATCTTGCGCAGCGTGGCCAGCGCGAAGAAGCGCGGCAGGTCGACATTGGCCCAGCCGCCGGCATGCGGCTTGTTGGTCGGCGCGTCATAGCCGAGATAGGGTGCGAGCAGCACGGTGCGCACGAACATGTCCTGCATGATCGGCGTGGCGGCGACGCGCAGCGAGAAGCCGGCGCCGGCGGAATGGCCGATCAAGGTGAGCGGCAGCTCCGGTGCGGTCTTGCGGATTTGAGCGACGAAGTCGACGAGGTCGTCCTCGAGCTGGCCGACATAGCCGATATCGCCGCGCGTGCCGGATCCACCATGGCCGCGGATGTCGAGCGCCCAGGTCTCCACGCCCCGCGCGGCGATGGCATGGGTCAGGGCATGATTGACGGTGCCGCTGGAGCCGGACGAGCCGTGGATGAAGATCGCGCCACGGCCGGTTGCAAGACCATTGGCAGCGTAGTGGCGGAAGCCGATCCAGGTGCCGTCGCGGGCCTGGAAACGCTCGAGCGGAGGCAGTGTGGACCAATCGATGCCCTTGGCGGAGTCGGAGACCGATCGCATCTCCGGCGGCCGCTCCAGCGGCGTTGCGATCATCACGGCCAGGATCAGCGCCACACCGCCGACCGCACACAGAGCCCATTTCAGTCCGTTCAAAACGCCGCGCAGCACTCGAATTGCCATGATCCACTCCCCTTAAACCGATCAACTATAGAGGACTCTATACGGCAGAGTACTCTTTTGGTCAATACGCGGATTGGCGCGGCGCTGCAAAAATCCTTAACGTCGGGTCTGATCCCCACATGCCGAATCGTTTGCCGATGCCGTCAGCGGAACCCCTGCTCAACACTCCCGAATTCACCGTCTCGGAGCTCTCCCAGTCCCTGAAACGGACGGTCGAGGACACCTATGGCCATGTCCGGGTCCGCGGCGAGATCTCCGGCTTCCGCGGCGCGCATTCGTCGGGCCATTGCTATTTCGCGCTCAAGGACGAGAGCGCCAAGATCGAGGCGGTGATCTGGAAGGGCGTGCACGGCCGCATGCGCTTCAAGCCCCAGGAGGGGCTCGAGGTCATCGCCACCGGCAAGCTCACGACCTATCCGGGGTCCTCGAAATACCAGATCGTGATCGAGGCGCTGGAGCCGGCCGGCATCGGCGCGCTGATGGCGCTGATGGAGGAGCGCAAGAGGAAGCTCGCCGCCGAAGGCCTGTTCGACGAGGCGCGCAAGCAGCTTTTGCCGTGGCTGCCGGAGGTGATCGGCGTGGTGACCTCGCCGACCGGCGCCGTGATCCGCGACATCCTGCATCGCCTGGAGGACCGCTTTCCTCGCCACGTGCTGGTATGGCCGGTCAAGGTGCAGGGCGAAGGCTCGGCCGAGCAGGTCGCGGCCGCGATCCGCGGCTTCAATGCGCTGCCGGAGGGCGGCAAGATTCCGCGCCCCGACGTGCTGATCGTGGCGCGCGGCGGCGGCTCGCTGGAGGACCTCTGGTCGTTCAACGAGGAGATCGTGGTCCGTGCCGCGGCCGAGAGCATGATCCCGCTGATCTCGGCCGTGGGGCATGAGACCGACATCACGCTGATCGATTTCGTCGCCGACAAGCGCGCGCCGACGCCGACGGCGGCGGCCGAGATGGCGGTGCCGGTGCGCAGCGATCTCTTCGTCGAGGTCGGCGATCTCGGGCGACGCACCCGGTCCTGCTGGCAACGCGGCCATGAGAGCCGCCGCAGCGAGCTGCGTGCCGCCGCGCGCGCGCTGCCGGCCGCCGGCGATTTGCTGGCGATCCCGCGGCAGCGGCTGGATTCGGCGGGAGCGTCCCTGCCCCGCTGCCTCAAGGCCAACACCCACGCGCATTTCCGAAGGTTCACCGCCGCAGGCGCCAAGCTGACGCTGCGGGTGCTGCACGGCCAGATCGCGCAGGCTGATCATCGCCTCACCGTGTGCGGCGAACGGCTCGGCCTATCCGCACGCTCGCTCTTGCGGCGGCGGCGCGACCGCTTTGCCGGGCTGGAGGTGCGCTTGCGTGCCTCAAAACTGTCCAATGCGCAGGCGCAGCGCAACGCGATTCACCGCCAGCGCGAGCGCACGCATCGCCTGGCCGAGCGCGCGGGCCGCGCGCTGGTGACGCTGTTGCAGCGGCTGGATGCCCGCGTCGAGAACAGCGGCAAGCTGCTCTCCGCCTTGTCCTATCGCGGCGTGCTCGCGCGCGGCTTTGCGCTGGTGCGGGACGAGGCCGGCCATCCCCTGCATTCGGCGAACGAGATCGGTCCCGGCGCAAGGGTCGAGATCGAGTTTGCGGATGGACGTGTGGGTGCGACTGCGGATGCGGATCGTGCAGCACCGACAGCGAAGCGCGCGCCGGCGCAAGCGAAGCCAGCCGCGCAGGACGCCAAGCCTGCGCCAAAGCGCGTGGGCAAGCCGGTGGATCAGGGGAATTTGTTTTAGGCGGAGGGCGGCGTTCCACCCTCGGTGTCATTCCCCGCCTTGTGCGCAATTGCGCACAGGAGCGGGGAATCCAGTACGCCGCGGCGTCTCGATCCATCACAGCCGCCTCGGCCTACTGGATCGCCCGGTCAAGCCGGGCGATGACAGCGAGTGTGTGGGACGCGTGTCACGAACTCGCTGTCGTAGCCCGCATGAGCGTAGCGACATGCGGGACCGGCGGCCCCGGATATCGCTACGCTCATCCGGGCTACAAGACTGCGCGTCTCAGCGGCAGGACAAGCCCGCGTCGATCGTGGTCCAGAAGCCGCAATGTTCCGGCGCACGCATTGGCGCGCCGGCATGGGCTTCAAACAGGAAGACCGCGACGGTGAAGACGATCAGGGCGGAGGAGAACAGGACGAAGCGGTTGCGCATGGGATTGCGTTTAATCGACATCGTGGTCGAATGATGGCGTCGTTACGAAATGAAACCATCACGGCGCGCGATCCGGAGAGTCACGGTCGGCCATGATCCGTGCAGGGCGGTGGTCGATGCGGGGCTGTCCGCTGTTGTTCCCTTGGGCGGCCCCGCTCGCCACATGTAGCCCGCATGAGCGCAGCGACATGCGGGACAGGCCTACCCGGATATCGCTACGCTCATCCGGGCTACGGCACTGCCATCATCGCGCCAGCCACTCCACGACTTCCTTCTGCGACTCCGCGCGCGCTGCCGCATCGGTGCCGAGATGGCCGTGCTCGGGCGCGGCGGCGTCGGTGCTGCCGCTCGCTGCATGCAGCGGGGTGTTGGCGCGGTCGAAATCGTGATAGGCGCCGGGATAGACCACGATGCGCGCGAGCGCGCTGCGGCCATGCGCACCATCGACCATCTGGCGGCAGGCCGGCGGCGACGAGACGTCGTCATTGCCACCGATCAGCACCAGCGTCGGCACCCGTGTGCTCCACCCGAGGCCGGCGGAAATCCTGCAGTCCGGATAGAACGCGATCGCGGCGCGGAAATCCGGGCCCGTCTCGCGCGCAAGGTTTTGCGGACGCACGGCCCAGAGCAGCGCGCTGGCGCCGTTGGCCCAGCCCATCAGGCTGACGCGGTCGCGTGCAACCCAACTCTGTTTCATCAACCAGGCGCGCGACGCCGCGATATCGGTGACGCGTTCGCGCCGCGCCTTGACGTGGATCTCCTTGACGCGGCATTGCGGCCCGAGCTCGCGCGAGCCGTAGCTGTCAGGGAGCAGCACGGCGTTGCCGGATTTGAGCAGCCGCTCGGCCCAGTCGCGGTAGCGCGGCAGGACGGAATCGGAATGGCCACCGAGGCCGCCGCAGCCGTGGAGCGCGATCACGGTCGGAAACGGCCCCGTGCCCTCGGGCTTGTAGAGCTGCGCATGCAGCACGCCGGACGCCAGCGGAATCTCGACCGGCTGCGGTGCCGGCGAGCCGTGCGCGGCCGAGATCAGGAACGTCAGGAACAGGGCGGTGAACGGAAGGCGCATCGAACTTTGCCGTTGGATCCTTCGCTCAAGCACTATCACGCGGAAACGGCGCCAAAACATCACAAACCGGTGGGTTTACCGGGCGGACAAGCCACCCTATCTGTGCTACATCCCGTCCAACACATCGTGCCCTCCCAGGTGATCCCGGAGCGGCCTTCCACGGAGACTTTCGACCGTGCTGAACAAGTTCGGCCCCTCGGGCCATGGCGAAGCGCAGGTGCAGTATCTCGACGGCGATTTCCGCGTGATCTCGCCGGGGACCTTCGTGCGCTGCGCGATCACCGATACGCGCATCCCGCTCGACGAGTTGAAATATTGGAGCGTGGACCTGCAGGAAGCCTACGCCACGCCCGCCGCCGTGCTCGAGCGGCATTACCCGGGCGCGCCCAAGCCGCAGGCGTGAGGCCGCAGCCGCGCGTCTATCGCTGCTCCGCGCCATCCGCGCCCACGCAGGTCTTGATGAAACTCTTCCTGGTCTCGCCGACGATCTTCTGATCGATCGCCTGCTTCAGGCAATCGAGCCGCGCCTGCGCCATGCAGAGCTGCATCTGGTCGCGCTTGTCCTGTCCCTTCAGGCTCGCCGTCGCGGAAAGACACGTCACGCGCTTGGTCGCGGGGACCGGCACTGTGGCGGTGGACGCCGCCGGCGGTGCCGTCTGTGCAAACACCGGCGCCACGATCAGACCCACAAGACTGGCGGCAACGGCGGCGGACGGCAACTTCATCGCATTCTCCTGAGCGTCTGAAAACGATAGGAGCTTGCGATGAATGGCGCCTGAATGGCAGGCTGCTGTCGATGGGCAAAGCGCAGCTGCCCTGCCGGCATAGCACGAGCGGTGCAGCTTTTTCACGAGGCATGTTCGGACGGATCAGAAATGCTGCTCTCACAGCCGCGATGATTTCCGTTATGCCAATCCGCGTTGCATCGAAGAGTGTTTGCACTCCATGGTTAGTTATTTCGCGTTGTGGTTGGATTCTTTGTTGCGATTGGCGCTCTTAGGTTGTTTGACGAAGTCTTGGTGAAACAAAGCGCCGCTATGCTTCATCTTAGGTAACTGGCCCTGCTCTTTTTATCGCACAGACAATCAAGTCAGCCAAGCGGCCACTGAGCTCTGGAATTGGCGCCGTCTGTGAACGGGCTCATATCGAAGAGCCATCTGTCGGGCTACGATCACCTCGAAAATTTGCGGTGGAATATCTGTAATCGAAAATCAACGATGGGGGTGATCATGCCCACCATATTAGACCTGCTCTATCGTGAATATTGCCGCGCCCGCCTCGCTGAAATGCGGAAACAGCTTCTGATCGCAGCTGAACGCTTTGAAGCTCTCGACGCGCATCATCATCCGGATCAGGGTGACGATGAGAGGACGGACGCACAACGCAAGACCGGTCGCCGCGCGCCGAATTGAAGCGGCCCGAGACCGGCGATCTCTCCCCGTAGCAGTGACCAAGCAGTTGGCAACAGTTTGGGAGGCAGCAATGAATACACCCGAGTACTATACCGCCATGGTGGCCTGCGTCTCGTGCCTGACCATTATCGGATTGATGGCCGTTGGGGCGTGGTGAGCATGATTGACTGCTGAACGCCGCGGACGCAGCACGCACCGGACAGCATGGTTCGTCAACGCAGGCTGGAAGGCCTTCGCCTTGCCTCGGTTGCAGACGTGCTTCTTGCTGTGAGGTGAGCGTTGCTGCCGCTTCCTTCGACTGCGGCGGCTTCGCTTTAGATCCGGATGTCAGCTTCCGGGCGGAGTATACGAAGAACGCAGCTTCGCCGCGTTCTGGCGGACCTGCTTGATCTCGTCCTGCGTGAACAGCCGCGTCAGTTTCACGTTCTGCAGGGTGCCCGCCGTGACGGTCAGGCCGGAGATGGCCGGAGCCGCACCCGGATCAGGCACATCGAAAATCACCAACACGCCTGGGCCGTCGGCCGCAACGCTGAACATCGAAATCAGCTTTCCGCCGGCCGCTTCGATGAGTTTTCTTGCCGCCTCCTGACGATCGGTCTTGGGGTTCTCCAAAATGGCATTGAGAGCGCGGGGTGTGTATTGTCCGGTGAGGCAAAAATGCATGGCATGTTCTCCTCTGGGTTTTTGGCAATGACTTTCCCTGCCGTTCCGAACTCGTCGTTACGGCCGCTGCATCTGAAATGATGAAGGTACTGCCCGCCGTGGGCATAAACGCCGTCGATGATTTCCGGGAGTTCGGCACGTCCCGGTGACGGCTCTCATGCGAGGCTACATCAACTCCCGAACGTGCGGAAGGAAATTCATCAGTGCGACATGTCGTCCCGATCAGATCTCGCCCACCTTACGAGATCATCGCCTGGAAAACCGCCGCTCGCGCGCCTTGTAGAGATGATCGCTGATCAATTGCCGAAGCGCAACCGGGTCATCGAACTCGAGCTGCACCGCGAAAGGCACGATGTCATCCGGCACGCCTTCGCGGCCGTGCAGACGTGCGAGATCCTTTTCCGTCGTCACCAGCGTTTGCTGCGCGCGCCGCGCCTCCGCAGCGACGGCTGCGATCTCCTCGTTCGAAAACATGTGGTGATCGGCGAAGGCGCGCGTGCGCGCGAGCTCGATGCCGCTGGCGCGCAACGTACGGAAGAACCGTTCGGGATCGCCGATGCCGGCGAACGCGAACACCGGCTTGCCCAACAGTCTTGCGACCGCCTCGGCGTCGGGTTTCAGCCGCGCGCGCAGTTCCGGCTTGTTGCGCCTGGCTAGCTCGGCGGCGACACCATCGGCGGCGCGGCCGCCGCCGATCACGACCAGCGCGTCGGTGCGCGCGAGCTGCGCCTCCAGCGGCGCACGCAGCGGACCGGCCGGAAACACCTTGCCATTGCCGAGGCCGCGCTCACTGTCGATCACGATCAGCGAGGTGTCCTTGAGAAGACGCGGGTTCTGGAAACCATCGTCCATCAGGATCACGGTGGCGCCTTGCGACTTCGCCAGCACGACGCCGTCGAGGCGGTCGCGCGCGACCGTGACGGGAACGTCGCGCGCCATCATCAGCGGCTCGTCGCCGACGTCGGACGCGGTGTGACGCATGCGGTCGACCATTACCGGGCCCCTGAGGCTACCGCCATAGCCGCGGCTGAGCACCACCGGCGTCTCGCCGAGCTCGCGCAGGAGCTTCGTCAGCGCCAGCACGGTCGGCGTCTTGCCGGCGCCGCCGACATGGTAGTTGCCGACGCAGATCACGGGGATGCCGGCGTCGACGCCCGCGCGCAGCATCCGCCGTTCGGTGATCGCGCCGTAGAGCGCACCCAGCGGCCCCAATGCGTACGATTCGAGCGAACGTGGCCGGTACCAGAAGGCCGGCTCACGCATTGGCGGCCCCCATCTCGATCCGCAACTGCAGAAGATAAGGCTCGAGCGCGGTCATGGTGCGGTTGAGCGCGCCGCCGAGATCCTCGACCACGCCGGCGCCCGATTGCTGGATCTTGTGACGCACGGCAGGATCGGCGAGCAGCTGGCCGAGCTGCTTGATCAGCAGCTCCTGCGTGTCGGCCTGGCGCGCACCGCCGCTGTGATCGAGCGCCTCGTAGACGTCGGCGAAATTGAAGACGTGCGGACCATGGACGATGGCCGCGCCGAGCTTGATCGCTTCGATCGGATTCTGGCCGCCATGGTGGATCAGCGATCCGCCCATGAACACGATGTCCGAGAGGCGATAGAACAGGCCGAGCTCGCCCATGGTGTCGGCGACATAAACGTCGGTGGTCGCCGTCGGCAGCTCGTCGCGCGAGCGCAGGGCCGGCTTCAGGCCGGACGCCGTGATCAGGCCCGTGATCGAGGAGCCGCGATCCGGATGGCGCGGCACGATCACGGTCAGGAGCTGCGGGAAGAATCCGCTGAGGCTGCGATGCGCCGCCACCAGCATCTCCTCCTCGCCCGGATGGGTCGAGGCCGCGACGATGATCGGACGCCCGCGCGTCATCGCCATCAGCCGTTCGAGCTTGGCAGGATCGGCCGGCGGCGCCGGCACGTCGAGCTTGAGATTGCCCGTGGTGACGACGTCCCGGCCGCCGAGCGCCGAGAAGCGCTCGGCATCGGTCTTCGACTGCGCCAGACAAATGTCGAAACGCGACAGCAGCGCCGAGATGGTGCCCTGCATGCGGCGCCAGCGCGGGAACGAGCGCGGCGACATTCGCCCGTTGATCAGCACCATCGGCACGCGGCGCGCGGCGCCTGCCAAGATCAGGTTCGGCCACAGATCGGATTCGATGAACAGCGCCAGCGACGGCTTCCAATGGTCGAGGAAGCGCGCGACATAACGCGGGGAATCATACGGCACGTATTGATGGATGACGTCGGGCGGAAAGCGCTTTGCGACAATAGCAGCCGACGTGACGGTGCCCGAGGTGAGCAAAATGCGCAGGTTCAGATCGCGCAAGCGCTCGATCAATGCCGCCGCGGCGAGGACCTCGCCGACGCTGGCGCCATGAATCCAGACCAGCGGGCCGTGCGGCCGCACGTCCCGGGACAGGCCGCGCCGTTCGCCGACGCGCGCGGGATCTTCCTTGCCCTGCTTCAGGCGCCGCTTGATCAGCACAGGCGCGAGCGGCACCAGGCCGCGCGCCAGGCGCCGGTACATCCGCAGCGTCAAAGGCAGCGAGCCGGGCAGCGATTTAGGCATCTGCAGGTCCCGGCCGGCCGAGTTGCGCATAGGCGCGGCGGGTCGCCTCGTTCAAGGTCTCCTCCAGCTCGAGCCGCAGCGCTTCCATGGTGGCGGCGTCCGCATCCGGTGGAACGTGGATTTCCTTGATGCCGACCAATGCGCCCCGCCCGAACGGCAGGTTGATGGTGGTGCGGTCCCAGTTCTTGAGCCGGACGAAGCGGCTGGTCGCCATCGCAAAAGGCATGATCGGCCGCCCCGATTCCCGTGCCAGCATGATGATGCCGAGCCCGGCCACGCGCGAGCGCTTGGGGACGTCGGCGGTCAGCGCGACATTACAACCGTCCTGGAGCGTCCGCACCATTTCCTTGAAGGCACCGACCCCGCCTTTGCGGTGAAACGCGCCGCCATGGTCGCCGGACCCGCGGATGGTGCCGATGCCGAGCCGCTCGGCGGCAATCGCGTTGAACTCGCCGTCGCGGTGACGGGAGATCAGGACCCTGGCCTTGTACCAGTCCTTGTTCTTGATGAAGGGGGTGAGGAAATGCTGACCGTGCCAAAACGCGAAGATCGCCGGGATCTGCGGTTCGACGCGGTCATAGACGTCGGGCGGATCGAACGTGAATTTGTTCGTCCGCCACACCAGACGCAGATATTCCGCCGCCAGGATTCCGACGGCACGCTGGACGAAACTGCTCCTCAGCGTATTGCGAAGCAGCTTTTTCAACGCGCCGGTTCTTGATTCGGGTCGAGCAGCCGGTGGAGATGGACGATGAAATAGCGCATCTGCGCGTTGTCGACCGTGCTCTGCGCCTTGGCACGCCAGGCGGCGTGCGCGGTCGCATAGTTCGGATAGAGGCCGACGATCTCGACGTCGTCGAGGTTCTTGAAGGTGTTGTGCTCGAGATCGACGAGCTCGCCGCCGACGACGAGGTGGAGCAGTTGTTGCGGGGCACTATCTGGCATCGGTTCTGTTCCTAACGGGCTGCCCGGCAAAGCAGTGTTCGACAAGCACGAGAAAGCGCTTCACGGCAAGGGGCGGTTTCGAAAATGCGAGACAATGTTCGCATGACGATCGCAACCCGCTGCCACCAGCACCCCATGCGTGACTTGCCGGCGGTTATAGAGGATGGGATCTCCGGAGAGATCGCTCATCCTACCATCGGCTTCCTGCACGATCAAATCGGCCGCGGCAAGGTCCCAATCATGACTGTTGCCGCCCGCAAAAGCCGCATCCAGCGCGCCATGGGAGACGCGGCACAGCCGCAGCGCGAGCGAACCGATTCGCGGATGCAGCTTGATCTCGCCCAGTGACGGCTTCAGGCGTTCAACCAGGGGCTTCGGACCCGCGACCCGCGAGAAGTCGAGCTCGGATCCCGCCGTCGCCCGCACCGGCACATCGTTGAGGGTCGTGCCCTGGCCGCGGGCGGCGAAGAAGAACTCATCGCTCGTCGGCGCGAACACCGCGGCGAGGACGGGCGAGGCATCCTCGACCAGCGCGACGCTGACGCACCATTCGTCGTGGCCGTTGAGGTAGTTGCGGGTGCCGTCGATGGGATCGACGATCCAGGTCATCCGCCGCGACAGCCGCACCTCGTCGTCGGCGCTCTCCTCCGACAGCCAGCCATAGTCGGGCGTCGCCGCGCGCAGGCGCGCTTCCAGGAGATCGTTGACGGCAATGTCGGCTTCCGAGACCGGCGAGGACGCGCCCTTGGTCCACTTCTTCAGCTCGGTGCGGAACATCGACTGCGCGAGTGCGCCCGCCTCCCGCACCGTCTCTTGCAGCAGCGCCGCGTCGCGCGTCAGGATGGCTCCACCTGTTGCGTTCGCGTCAACGTCCGCCAAGCGTCAAACCCTCGATGCGCACCGTCGGCGCATTGACGCCGTAGCGGAACTCGAGATCGTTCGCCGGCTGCATCGACTTGAAGATCTCGAACAGATGGCCGGCGATCGTCACCTCGCTCACGGGATAAGTGAGTTCGCCGTTCTCGATCCAGAAGCCGGAGGCGCCGCGGCTGTAATCGCCGGTCACGCCGTTGACCCCCGAGCCAATCAAATCGGTGACGTAGAACCCCTGCTTGATGTCGGAGATCAGCTCGGCCGGCGTGGGAGTGCCGGGTTCGAGATGCAGATTATACGGCCCGGGCGACGGCGAGGAGGAGACGCCGCGATGGGCATGGCCGGTGGTGGTGAGACCGAGCTCACGCGCGGTGGCGCAATCGAGCAGCCAGGTCGTCAGCACGCCTTCTTCGATCAGCGCGATCTTCTTCACGGCAACGCCTTCGGCGTCGAACGTCTGCGAGCGCAGGCCGCGTTTGCGCAGGGGATCGTCGATGATGCGGATGTTGTTGGCGAACAGCTGCTGGCCGAGCTTGTCCTTCAGGAAGCTGGTCTTGCGCGCGATCGAAGCACCATTGATGGCGCCGACGACGTGACCGACCAGCGAGCCCGCGACGCGCGGATCGAACACCACAGGCACCTTGCAGGTCTCGACCTTGCGCGGATTGAAGCGCGCCACGGTGCGCTCGCCCGCGGAACGGCCGACGATCTCCGGTGACAAGAGGTCTACACCATGCGGCGCCGAGGTGAAGTCGTAGTCGCGCTCCATGCCGGTGCCGTCACCGACAATGGCGGTGGCGGAGATGCCCTGGCTGGACCGCAGATAAGAGCCGTGGAAGCCGGTGCTGGTGACGAGCACCATGCCGCCCATGCCGGCGGAGGCCGAGGCGCCGCCGGATTTGGTCACGCCCTTCACAGCGAGCGCCGCAGCCTCGGCTTCGAGCGCGCGGCGCTCGAGCTCCGAGGTCGCGGGCACGTCAGGGTCGAGCAGATCGAGATCGGGGAAGTCGCGCGCGAGCAGTGCGGGATCGGCAAGGCCGACATATTTGTCGTCGGGCGCGACGCGCGCCATCGCAACCGCTCGCTCGGCAAGCTTGGTCACGGCATCGCCGCTGGCGTCGTTGGTCGAGACCACCGCCTGGCGTCGGCCGACCAGCACGCGCAAGCCGACATCGTCGCCCTCGGAACGTTCGGATTCCTCGACCCGGCCGTCGCGCACCTCGACGCCTTGCGAGACGCCACGGACGGCGACCGCATCGGCCGCATCCGCGCCGGCGCGCCTGGCAGCCTCTACCAGCCGCTGCGCGAGATCGGAGAGCGCAGACTGGTCGAACAGGTCGCGGCTGGCTGTGGACGAATCCTTGGGCGAAAGCGTCGAGCTTGGTGAAGGGTTCACAAACGAAATCCTGTTGGGTCGGGCTGCGGGACCGGAACCCACAGATGTGCCCTGATCGCGCGGACTTCAAGCATTTTCAGCCCACCAAAAGCTCAGATTCGCAGCTTGTGCGCAACGTCTCGTCAATCATGCGCGCCAAGGTCTTGTCAATCATGCGCGGCGGTGAGGTTGGATTAACCAGCCTTTTTAAGCGGTTTCGGAAAGGCACGCGCTAAGGTCCTCGCATCGACCGGGAACATAATCCCGGCGGGGAGAACTAAAGCCGTGAGGCGTCAAACAGCAACAAGCGGGATCGCTCCCGCCGGGTCGAGCCGCTCCCTGCGGCTCGACCCCCTTTCCCTTCCGGTCCGCTTCGATGCGCATGATCCGCGTGCCGACGGATATGTCCGGCAGATCGAGCTTCATCGCGAACGTGTCGTGCTGCACCGTGCCGTCCGCGGCATGCGGATGGCGATCAACGTCCGCGTCAGCGACTTCATCGGCGTCGCGCTGCGCGGCAACGACGAGGCCCAGACCCTCGTCCTCGTGCATCGCGATCCCTCGCTCTCCATTCCGCTGCTGGTCAGCGCCGATGGCGACGAACTCGTTGAGGCCTGGGCGATCTGGAGCGAGCTGTTCGCGCTTCCGCAGCTCGACGAAGGCGCACGCAAGCCCACGCCGCGCCGCCGCCGCGCCAACGCGATTCGCGACCGCCGTCCGAAATTTCTGATGCGCCGCCGCACCGGTGTTGCACGGGAGTTGTCGGTGCATCGCGATGAGCGCGAGATCATCGCCCGGAGTTAAGCCGTCCGCATCACCGCGTCGGCCAGCAAACCCGCAAACAACAACACCCCCGCGTCGCGGTTCGAGTAGAACAGGCGCTTGCAGAGATCGCCGTCGCTGATATTCAGCCGCCCGATCTGCGAGGCCAGATGCACGGCGAAGGCCCCAAGTCCGAGCCAGGCCGGCCAGCGCGCATCGCCCGACGCCAGCGCCACGCCGATCAGCAGCACCGCGAGGCCGTAGAACAGTATCAGCGCCTGGTGCGTATGCGCGCCGAACAGGCGCGCGGTGGACTTGATGCCGATCAGCGCATCGTCCTCGGCGTCCTGATGCGCGTAGATCGTGTCGTAGCCGATCACCCAGGAGATCGCGCCGGCATAGAGCACGAGCGCGGTGACATCGATCCGCCCGAAGGTGACGGCAAATCCCATCAGGGAGCCCCAGGAGAACGCGAGCCCGAGCACGATCTGCGGCCACCAGGTGATGCGCTTCATGAACGGGTAGATCGCGACGATCAGCAGCGAGGCAATGCCGGTCAGGATCGCGAAGCGGTTGAACTGCAGCAACACCACGAGCCCGATCAGCGCCTGCGCGACCATGAACGCCAGCGCCTGCTTCGCGCTCACCTGGCCCGAGGGCAGCGGCCGCGAGCGGGTGCGCTCGACCTTGTCGTCGAGGTCACGGTCGGTGATGTCGTTCCAGGTACAGCCTGCCCCCCGCATGACGAAGGCGCCGATGAAGAACAGGACGATGGTGAGCGGCAGGCCGCGGACGTCATGGGCCATGCCGGCGGCGAGCGCCGCCGACCACCAGCACGGCATCAACAGGAGCCAGGAGCCGATCGGACGATCGAAGCGGGACAAGCGCAGATAAGGCCGCGCCCATTGCGGCGCACGCGTATCGACCCAGTTGCCAGTGGAATCGGCAACTCGGGCTGACGTGTCGCTCATCGCGTCAGGACGTTGCCGTTGAGTGTGTCGAAGGTGCTGCCGCCCTTCTTGCCGGCATTGGCCTCGGGCGGCGAGCCCGAACCCAGCACTTCGCTCAGCGACGGACCGGCCGGTCCGCGCGGCTGGTTCTGCATCTGCTGCGCGACATTGCAGACCTTCGCCGCCATGGCCTCGGTGTTCTTGTGGCCGTCCTTCATTTGCGCGCCGACCTGCGCCGGAATCCCGCACTTCGAGGCGTTGGCCTCGATGTACTTGATCATCTTGGTCTCAGCCTGGCTGAAGTTGCGGATCAGCTTGCAGGCCTCGTCAGGCGGGGCGTGACGGTCGCTCGCGGCCTTGATCAGCTTGCCGCGTTTTTCGGCATCTTCGCGCAGAGGCATGAACGCCTTCATGCAGTCCTCGCCGGGACCGGCTTGCGTCGGCGGGGCCGCGCTGAAGGCGCCGGCGCCACCGACAGGAGCGGCCCCATTCACGGGGAAGGACGATTGCGGCGCGCCGCCGACGGAGGCGACGGGCGCCGAGCCATTGACGGGCGGGAAGGCGGAACTGGTTGGGGCCTGGCCCGGCAGCGGCGCGGGAAAACCCTGCGCATAGGCACCAACGGCGCCCATCGTGACCATGGCGGCAGTGATCGGAACCATCAAATGACGGATCATCAAGGCAGTCTCTCCGGCAGGAGCATGCGGGTTCGGCGTCTTCCCAATTGAAGCGCAACCAGCGTGCTCGCGATTTTACGATTCCCGCCGGCCCTTAACAACCCGTTGAATAGGGCGGGAGCGCGGCGCGCCGACGCACCATTTTGGCAAAATTTACCCCGAAAGGACTGCTTTCGGTTAAGAACGGCGGCAAATCGGACCTTTGACGATGCCTTCCCACGATTTCCGCGGCCCCCGCCTGTTCGTCGACGCCCCGCTTGCCCAGGACGGCAGGGTCGAGCTCGACCGCGACCAGAGCAATTATCTCGGCAATGTGCTGCGGCTTGCCGCCGGGGCCGAGGTTTTGGCGTTCAACGGCCGCGACGGCGAGTGGCAGGCCGCCATTGAAGGCCGCAAGCGGCCGGACGGTCTCGTCATCCTCCAGCAGACCCGGCCGCAGGACCGGCTGCCCGACCTCGCCTACATCTTCGCCCCGCTCAAGCATGCCCGGCTCGACTACATGGTGCAGAAGGCCATCGAGATGGGCGCCGCCAGCCTGCAGCCGGTTCTGACCCGATTCACCCAGGCCTCACGCGTCAATACCGAGCGGATGCGCGCCAATGTCGTCGAGGCGGCCGAGCAATGCGGCATTCTCAGCATCGCCACCGTTGCCGAGCCGGTGCCGCTGGAGCGCTTCTTGACCCTGCGCGCCGCTGGCAGACTGCTGATCTTCTGCGACGAGGCGGCGGAGCTCGAAAACCCCATTCGGAGCTTGCAAGCCACACGCGCCGGGGAGGGAATCGACGTGCTGATCGGACCCGAAGGCGGCTTTGCCGAGGAAGAGCGGGTCCTGCTGCTGCGGCAGCCGAAAATCCTGCGGCTGGCGCTCGGACCCCGCATCATGCGGGCCGACACCGCCGCGGTGGCCGCGCTGGCGCTGGTGCAGGCGGTGCTGGGCGACTGGGGTGGCGAACGCGGCTAAGGCACGTTGCTATTCGCCTCGTAGCGATCGGTTCAGGGTCTCCGAAGGCAACTCTCCGAAAGCCTCTCTGTAGCTCGCTGCGAATTCGCTGAGATGCCAGAAACCATGCGCAAGCGCGCAGGACTTCACACTCCGGCCTGCTCGGCCGGTGCGCAGTTGCTTGCGTACCGACCAGAGGCGCAAGACCCGGCTATAGCGATGTGGGCTCATGCCGCAGATGGCCCGTGTCGCACTCTGGAGAGTCCGGACCGACACGCCCGCCTGTTCCGCCAGTTCGGTGGTCTTGTGCCAGATCATCAGATCGCGCCGAATCAGTTTTTCCATATCAGCCACGATCCGCCGATAATGCTCGGTGGTGGACGACGCAGGTGCGCTTGCGACACTGGACCAGATCGCCGCATCCATCGTGCTGAGCAGTGATCGTTCGACAATCGTTTGCGAAGCCGGCTCGTTCAGGAAGTCCGGGTCATTTGCCGCGGTTTCAAGCGAGATCGAGATCAGACGGCGCAGCGAGGCAAGCACGTCCGGCGCCGGATTCAGCAAATGGCATCCATCGCTCAATTCAGGCAATGGCTCCCGCCCGGATGGACTGAAGTAGACCACCGCCAGCAGACGCCCCTCCGGCTCATGCACCAAGCAATCTGAACCGCCTTTTAGAATGACAACAGAACCGCCGGTCGATTGCCCGTTGATGCGGGCAGAGGTCACGTGATCCATCGGTACCACCACTGCGGCAGCATTGGTGAGCTGATAGCCGCGAATGATCCGGGGGAAGGTTTTCAACAGCGACAGGGTCAGGGTCGGCAAGGTGAGCCGGGCACGCATGATCGCGGTCGTCCCGACAGACAACGGCATGCTCGATGCGCCGGCGTATTTCTCGGTCTCACCGAAATGATCGATGTCATACGATTTGAGCTCGAGCGCCGAGGACGGCTTGAGATCCTGGAACGACATCAAGCGATCCGCCGCTATCTTTTGCATTGCCTCGCGAGCAGGGACTAGACGGCTTTGATCCATGTTCTGCTGCTTACCTGACGTTCTTCGTAGAGACGGCGACTTTAGCGCGGCGCAAACCACCCGGCGCTCTGGCCCCGGCGCGCCGCAGGTCGCGGGGCATTGAGAATGGCACGAACGATCAGAAGGTCGAGTGGATCTAAGTCGTAGTGCCGGAACATCTCGCTAATCAAAACAGCATATAGGCCAGCGTGTGTCGCGCGACCGTTCCGATAACGTCTGTGCGTTGCCGCATGAATCGGAAACCAACTTTCGCATTGTAAACGAAGGCTCTGCGAACGGACCGTCCGCCCTACCCAAATTGAGCATGCGACCAGTGGACACCCTCAACCGGGCCAAGCAGCTCGCGGATGAGGTTACATGTGAGGCAGCGAGCATTCCGGCCAGGCGGCCATTCCTTCGTGGAAGCGGCCCGGAGAGCTCGCTGGCCGAATGAATGAGGGTGAGGCGTCCAACCTAACTCGATCGGCCGCAGCGCGATTAGGTATTATATTACCTAGCTTGGCGACGACGCCTGAATTGGGCTTCGCATCCTCTGCTGACGGTGCGTCGCTCCGGCGCTGTTAAGCGATTGATCCTTTGGAGGTCGAAACCGCTTCCGGGCCATGCTAAGGCCTGCGGCAATTCGTTCCCTGCTTGCCCTGCCCGGTTCCACCGGGACGATGGACCCCGAGATGACCGCGACTGCCACCTCAAATGCTGCCGGCTCCGCCTGGGCGGACACGCTGCTGCTGTCGTTCGCGCAGGCCGGCTATGTCAGGGCCGAGCCCGCCATCCTGCAGCCGGCCGAACCGTTCCTGGATCTCTCCGGCGAGGACATCCGCAAGAGCCTGTACCTGACCACGGACCTATCCGGCGATGAGCTCTGCCTGCGCCCGGACCTGACCATACCGGTGGCCCGCGATTACCTCAGCTCTGGCCGTGCCGGCCAGCCGGCCGGGTTCAGTTATCTCGGCCCGGTGTTCCGCTACCGCAGCGGCCAGAGCAGCGAATTCCTGCAGGCCGGCATCGAGTCGTTCGGCCGCCAGGACCGCGCCGCGGCCGATGCCGAAATGCTGGCGCTGGCGCTGGAGGCGACCGCCGCCTTCGGCGTTCGCGACGTCGAGATCCGCACCGGCGACGTGGCGCTGTTCAACGCGCTGCTCGACGCGCTCGACCTCTATCCGGTCTGGCGCCGCCGCCTGGTCAAGGATTTCAACCGCAAGATCAGCCTGGAGCAAGATCTCGAGCGGCTGGCAGCCGCGACCACCGCGACCCGCAGCGAATATGAGGGCGTGCTCGCGGCGCTCGCCGGCTCCGACCGCAAGGCAGCGCTCGCTTTCGTAACCGACCTCATGTCGATCGCCGGCACCACCAATGTCGGCGGCCGCACCACCGCCGAGATTGCCGACCGCTTCCTCGAGCAGTCGACGCTGAAGGGCGGCGCGCTGCCGCGCGAGGCCATCGCCGTGCTCAAACGTTTCCTGTCGATATCGGGTAACCCCGATGACGCCGTGGCCGAGCTGCGCGCGCTCACCAATGATGCGAAGCTCGACCTCAGTGCTGCGATCGACCAGTTCGAAAGCCGGGTCGGCTTCATGGCCGCGCGCGGCATCGATGTGAAGGCGACGCGCTTTTCCACCGCGTTCGGGCGCGGGCTCGACTACTACACCGGCTTCGAATTCGAGCTGCATCACCGCGGCAACGGCGCCGAGCCGCTGGTTGCCGGCGGCCGCTATGACGGATTGATGACCCAGCTTGGATCGGCCGAGCCGATCCCCGCGGTCGGTTTCTCGGTCTGGGTGGATGCGCTGACCCGGATCGGCCGCAAGGTGGGAGCTTAAGTCATGAGCGCGCCATTCGTTCTGGCCGTTCCCTCCAAGGGCCGCCTTCAGGAAAATACCGAGGCCTTCTTCGCCCGCGCCGGGCTGAAGCTGTCGAAGGCGGGCGGCGCCCGCGACTATCGCGGCACGCTCGCTGGCCTCGACAATGTCGAGGTCGCCTATCTCTCGGCGAGCGAAATCGCCTCGCAACTGTCCCGCGGCTCGGCGCATCTCGGCGTCACTGGCGAGGATCTGGTGCGGGAGACCATCGCGGACGCCGACAAGCGCGTCTCCCTGATCGAAGGCCTCGGCTTCGGCTATGCCGACGTCGTCGTCGCGGTGCCGCAGGCGTGGATCGACGTCCGCACCATGGCCGACCTCGACGACGTCACCACCGGCTTCCGCGAGCAGCATCACATGCGGATGCGGGTCGCAACCAAGTTCATCAATCTCACCCGCGCCTTCTTCCAGAGCCAAGGCATCACCGATTACCGCATCGTCGAAAGCACGGGCGCGACCGAAGGCGCACCGGCCGCCGGCAGCGCCGAGTTGATCGTCGATATCACCACGACCGGCGCGACGCTCGCCGCCAACGGATTGCGGGTGCTCGACGACGGCGTGATCCTGCGCAGCCAGGCCAATCTGGTCGCCTCAAGGGACGCCGATTGGTCGCCGCAAGCGCGGGAGACCGCGCGAATCATCCTCGATCACATCGCGGCGCGGGCGCGGGCCAACAAATACCGCGAAGTCCGCACCCGCTTCCGCCAGTGCGACGCGGCCATGCTCACCGAGGCCCATGAGCGCTTCGGCGTCGAAGCCCCGTTCGGCGGACCGACCTCGTCAGGCATGCTCACGCTGCACTGCCCGCCGGGCCAGCTCTATGCACTCGCGAGCTTCCTGCGCGGGCATGGCGCCGAGACCGTCTCGGTGGTTTCGCTGGATTACGTGTTCGACCGGGAGAACCCGCTGTTCGCCAGGCTCGAGGCGTTCCTGCGGCAGTGAGCCCAAAGTTTGTTGAGCAATTCCGTTCAGCGTAGCGACAGCAAACGGCAGCTACCATATGCTGTTGAGATGACCTTGAACGCCTCTGGAACCTTGATCGATGACGCTGGGCTCTGACGTTTCCGGCATGACGACCAACGCGGCAAGCGCCGCCGCGAAGGGGCTGTCGATTGTCGTCCCGCTCTACAACGAAGCCGCGGGCCTCGCCGCCCTACACCAGCGCATCTGCGATCTCGCAAAGACCTTGCGGCAGCGCTATCGCTTGGCTTGCGAGGTCGTCTATGTCGACGACGGTAGCGCGGACGCGACGCTGTCGATCGCCCGCTCGCTGCCGGCCGACGCGGTCGACGTCCAGGTGGTGTCGCTGTCGCGCAATTTCGGCAAGGAGGCCGCGCTGATGGCTGGCCTCGACCATGCCCGGCTCGGCGCGGTGCTGTTCATGGACGGCGACGGCCAGCATCCGCCGTCGCTGGTCGAGCGACTGGTGCGGCACTGGATCGAGGACGGCTACGACGTCGTCTATACCGCCAAGGCGCATCGCGACAACGAGCCCTTCCTGCGGCGGCTCGCCGGGCGCGGCTTCTATGCGCTGATCAATTGGGGCGCGCGCCAGAAGATTCCCGAAGACGCCGGCGACTTCCGCCTGCTGTCGCCGCGCGCGGTCGCAGCACTGAGGCAGCTGCCCGAGCGCAACCGCTTCTTCAAGGGCCTCGCGAGCTGGATCGGCTTCCGCCAGATCCGCGTCGATTACGAGCCCGCGCCGCGCACCCATGGCGTGACGACCTTCAGCGCCGCACGCCTGCTTGGTCTTTCGATCGAAGGCGTCACCTCGTTCTCGGTGGCGCCGCTGCGCTTCGCCAGCCTGCTCGGCGTGATCCTCGCCGGCGGAGCGTTCCTGTTCGGTCTGTCGATCCTCTGGGAGGTCTTGACCACCGGCAAGCAGGTGCCCGGCTATCCCTCACTCGTGATCGGCCTGATGACGATCGGCGGCGTGCAGCTCATCATGATCGGCATCGTCGGCGAATATATCGGCAAGATCCTCTCCGAGCTGAAGGCGCGCCCGATCTACTTCGTCGCCGAGCACAGTGAAAAGCATTTCGAAACCGAGAAGGCCCAGGACGCTTCAAGCCTGGACGCCTCGAAGAGGACGGCGGCCGAATGAGCGCGGCCGCGCCGCTGCGGCGGATCTGGCTCTGCGCCGACGATTACGGCATCAGCCCGGGCGTCAATCGCGCCATCCGCGACCTGATCGAACGCGGCCGTCTCAACGCTACCTCGGTGATGATGGTGGGACCTGCGGTCGAGCGCAGCGAGATCGAAGCGCTCCAGGCGGCAGCGCAAGCGAGCCCACGCTGCGCGATCGGATTGCACGTGACGTTGTCGGCACCGTTCCGGCCGCTCACCATGCATTTCCGTCCGCTCGACGGCGACATGTTTCTCCCGTTTCCGAAGCTGCTGCGCGCGGGTCTTGCGCGAAGGCTCGACCGCGAGTTCTTTCGCAACGAGGTCAAGGCGCAGCTGGCAGCCTTCGCGAAAGCGTTCGGACGCGCGCCTGACTTCGTCGACGGCCATCAGCATGTGCAGCTCTACCCGCAGGTGCGCGACGGCTTTGTCGATGCGGTGAGCGAAGTCGCGCCAAAAGCCTGGGTGCGCCAGGGCGGCCGCGACCTGCCGCTGATGCAGCGGCTGGCCTCACCGAAAGCCATGGTGCTCGACATTCTCAGCGCGCAATTCCGCCGCCGTGCCGTCAGCGCGGGCCTCAGCTTCAATCCCGGCTTCGCCGGCGCCTATGATTTCACGCGGGCGGCCGATTTCGGCGAGCTGATGCGGCAATTTCTCGAAGGCCTGCCGGATGGCGGCCTCGTGATGTGTCATCCCGGCTTCGTCGACGAAATTCTCACCGGGCTCGACCCGATGACGGATGTCCGCGAACGCGAGCACTCCTATCTCGCCGGCGATGCCTTTGCGCGCCTGCTGACGGACAGCGGCGTCACGCTGGGGTAAAACCGGCGAAGTTTGCGAGAAAGCCGCCCCGCGGGGCAGCTTGTCGCATACCGAAATTTAATCCAGCCGGCACTGTTGGGGCCACAATGGAACCCTACATCTGCCTCGCGCTTGTTTTGCGCGAGGGAGACTGACCATGACGCCGCAGGAACGCCAGCTCGTCGACGAGCTTTTCGACCGGCTTTCGAAACTGGAAAATGCACCGCGCGATCCCGACGCGATCGCCGCGATCTCCGACGGCCTGCGCAAGGCGCCCGGCGCCATCTATGCGCTGGTGCAGACCGTGCTGTTGCAGGACGAGGCGCTGAAGCGTGCTCACAACCGCATCCAAGAGCTGGAGGCGGCGCAGGCGCCCGAGCAGGCGCAGTCCGGCGGTTTCCTGGACACCATGCGCGACACGCTATTCGGCGGGGGCCCGTCGCGCGGCTCGGTTCCGAACGTGCCGCCGCGTGACTCGCGGCCGGTATGGAACAGCGGCCAGGCGATGCAGCAGCCCCAGCCGGGCTATGGCCAACCACCGTACGGGCAGGCCTACGGCCAAGGACCGGGTCAGGGCTATGGTGCGCCGCCGATCGGCGGTGGCGGTGGCTCGTTCCTCGGCACGGCGGCGGCCGCCGCGGCCGGCGTCGTCGGCGGCTCGCTGCTGCTCTCCAGCATCCGCGGCATGATGGGCGGATCGCATCAGCAGGCCTTCGGCGACACCAATGCCCTGGGCGATCGCAGCCCCTGGACCGGCAGCGATCAGTCCGGCGGCTCGCTCGCGCGCGATGCCGGCCTCGACGACATCGGCTCGAACCGCGGCGATGCTTCCCGGCAGGGCTTCGCCGACCACGCTTCGAACGACGACCAGAATTACAACGATCAGAACGACAATGACGGCGGCAATGTCGACCTCGCCGACGACGGCGATTTCGGCGGCGGAGATGATGGCGGCAGCGATTACGCCTGACGCTTCTTATCCTTGCTCCAAACGAGAACGGCCGCCGATGAGGCGGCCGTTTTTGGTTCCGAGCGCTATGCGCCTACATCACCACGACCTTGGTGCCGACGTTGACGCGGCCGTAGAGATCGATGACGTCCTCGTTGCGCATGCGAATGCAGCCCGAGGAGACGTTGGTACCGATGGTCCAAGGCTCGTTGGAGCCGTGGATACGGTAGAGCGTCGAGCCGAGATACATCGCGCGCGCACCGAGCGGATTTTCGGGGCCGCCTTCCATATGCCTCGGCAGGTCAGGACGGCGCGCGATCATTTCCGCCGGCGGCGTCCAGGCCGGCCATTCGCGCTTGGCCGTGATCGACTTCACGCCGGACCAGGTGAAGCCGGGGCGGCCGACGCCGATGCCGTAGCGCATCGCGCGGCCGTTGCCCTCGACGAGGTAGAGGAATTTGTTCGGCGTATCGACCACGATCGTGCCGGCGCTTTCGTTGCCGCTATAGTCAACGAGTTGTTTCTCGAATTTCGGATCGAACTGACGCTGCCGCGGGTCGACCGCCTCCTGCTGGAGACCTGCGTCCTGCATCTGCGGTTCGCCCATCGGCGGCAGGCGGCGCTGGTCATAATAACCCGGCTGCTGCTGATACACCGGCTGCTGCGGAGCGTAGGCCGGACCGCGACCGGGCCCGTCACCGAAGATGAACTCGATGAAGCCGCCGCCCATGTTCGAATTGGACGCGACGCGAACCGGCGCAGGCGGCACCTGCGGCTGGTACAGCACCGCGGGCGGATCGTTCGGCACGCTATTGTCGAAGGCGCTGGCGCTGTTGACGCCGGCAAGGAAGGTGCAAGCGCTGCCAAGCAGCGCAACAGACATTTTCTTGAACATCGACGTACTCTGTACTGTTTCGTCTAGATCACATGCGTCGTGGCGAGGTGATGGCTGATCCGCACCCGCGACGTGGTCAATAAAGAGCAAAAGCCGTTTTGTTTGGTAAACGGAAACGCCATTTCGATTCACCACGTCGTCGGCAGCGGCGCAATTTGGCGATCAGCGTTTATTTTCGATGAACGCCGCGCACGCATGGTTAATCGCTCGTTTGCAAGCCGTCGCGCACAGCCGTACGACAGTTCCGGCTGTGAACTTCGTGTTAAATCGCTTCTGCCTACAAAGACGCGTGAGTGAGGTGGGGGGAGTTCTTGATGGCTATTCACCGCAAACGTTTTCGTGTCGAGGAGGCTATTGTCGGCGAGATGCCCAGCCCCGAAATGATTGAGGAGGCTGCGCCGATGCATAGCGAGATCATGGCCGAGTTGCGTGCGATCCGCACGCAGATGGCGAAGGGCACCGCGCCGTTGTCCGGCAGCGCCGCCATGGCGGCGATCGACGCCTCCACCGCCCACGAGCTCTCGGAAGCCCGTACCATGCTCGATACTTACCGAGCGCAGATCGAGCAGTGCGAGAAGCTGAAGGTCGAGCTCGACCTCATCCACGACGCCATCGACCGCACCAAGCGCGAGATCGCGACACTGCATGGCAAGAGCTTCGACGGCGGCGAAATGGCCAAGGTCAATGGCGAGCTCGGCGCGGTCGTCGGCGGTACCGAACAGGCGACCCAGCAGATCCTCGAAGCCGCCGAGTCGATCGACCAGGCGGCCAGCGCGATGGCCAAGGTGCAATCGGCCGATCAGCAGAAGCGGCTCGCCGACGATATCCAGGAACGCGTCATCTCGATCTTCGAAGCCTGCAACTTCCAGGACCTGACTGGTCAGCGCATCAGCAAGGTCATGAGCACGATGAAGTTCATCGAGCAGCACATCAATTCCATGATGGAAATCTGGGGCGGCGTCGACGCGATCAAGTCCCACGTCGTGCCGCAGGTCGACACCCGCAGCGATGACGACAAGCTTCTCAACGGCCCGAAGCTCGCAGGCGACGTCGGCCACGCCTCGCAGGACGACATCGACGCGCTGTTCGACTGAACGGACGCGACGCTCTGAATAACGAAACGCCGGCGCAAGCCGGCGTTTTTTTGTTGTCTATCGTCCCCCGCTGTCATCGTCCGCGCAGGCGGACGATCCAGTATTCCAGAGACGGCAATGATTGAGCCGAGAAGCCGCGGCGTACTGGATGTCCGCCTGCCGCCTACGCTAAAGCTTCGGCGCCCCTGGACCTCAACCCCGGCGAAGCCTTGGCGTAGCCGGGTCGCGGGGCATGACGAAGGATAGAGACTACGCCCTCGGCGCGCAGCGGACGTAGACCATGTTGCCGTAGCGGGTGGCGGCGTCCTTGTCGATGAAGCGGGTGATGAGGACGCGGCCGTCGAAGGAGACGATCTCGCGGTCCTGGTCGCCGGGCGTCGGACCTGCCGGCCCGATATAGTTCTTGCCGCTCGGCGAGCCCTTCAGGCGCAGCTCCTGCGGTGTTGCCTGGTCGGCCAGATGCATGATCACGCCGCCGGAGGAGCCGGCCGTGATCACGTAAGGATTTTTGCATTGGGCCCGGGCGGCAGCCTCGGTGCGGGCGCGGTCGGCCGGGTTCTGGAACGAGGCCAGGCCCCAGCGCCCGACGATCTCGTCGGCGCGGATCGACGCGGGCATTTCCGGACCGGTGCCGGGCTCGGCCTCGGGGGGCGGTGAGGACGAAGAAAAGGACGGCAGGCTCATGCCGCCGCCGCAGGCACCAAGCAGCAGCGCCAGGCAAGAAGCCGCCGCCAGATTGGCGACCGTGCGCGCGTGAGCTGAACTGATCATGGCATTCCCCCGGACAAAACCATGGCCGCACCCCTTACGCAGCCAAGCGCAAAACCGCTGCCGGAGCAATGACGTCCTTTAATACGCCGGCACCCCGAACAAGTTTCCAATGTCACCATCCTATATCCGTCTCACCAATCGCTTAACCACCTTTGCTTGACAGGATCGCGGCCAAGCCATATTCCCGGGCGCACCATTAGCACTCTGAAAGATGGATTGCTAACGCGCGCCGATCGATCCTCGGGAAGGGTGGACGGAAGCGCCGCCCGCCCACTTCCTCTCCTTCCGAAGCGAGCCTCCAAAGGGAAACGTCATGACTAAATCCAAATTTCGTCCGCTGCATGACCGTGTCGTGGTCAAACGTATCGACGCCGAGTCAAAGACCAAGGGCGGCATCATCATTCCGGACACGGCCAAGGAAAAGCCGTCCCAGGGCGAAGTCGTCGCCGTCGGCCCCGGTGGTCGCGACGAGGCCGGCAAGCTGATCCCGATCGACCTCAAGGTCGGCGACCGTGTGCTGTTTGGCAAGTGGTCGGGCACCGAGGTCAAGATCGACAACGATGAGCTCCTGATCATGAAGGAGTCGGACATTATGGGCGTGATGGCCTAAGGCCAGACGCCTGAACGGCCGCTGAATGCATGCCCGGGTCACTCGATCCGGGCATGCATCATTCCGCCGGGTTCGATCGCGGACCCCGGAATGAGGCGACCCAATTAGCAAGACACATCACGAAGAAGAGGAATTGCAGACCATGGCTGCCAAAGACGTCAAGTTTTCCGGAGACGCGCGCGAACGCATGCTGCGCGGCGTCGATATTCTCGCCAACGCCGTCAAGGTGACGCTCGGCCCGAAAGGCCGCAACGTGCTCATCGAGAAGTCGTTCGGCGCGCCCCGCATCACCAAGGACGGCGTCACCGTCGCCAAGGAGATCGAGCTCGAGGACAAGTTCGAGAACATGGGCGCCCAGATGGTGCGTGAGGTCGCCTCCAAGACCAACGACCTCGCCGGCGACGGCACCACCACCGCGACCGTGCTGGCCCAGTCCATCGTCCGCGAAGGCGCCAAGTCGGTTGCCGCCGGCATGAACCCGATGGACCTCAAGCGCGGCATCGACATCGCGGTCGCGGCCGTCGTCAAGGACATCGAGAAGCGCGCCAAGCCGGTCGCCGCCTCCTCCGAGGTCGCCCAGGTCGGCACCATTTCGGCCAACGGCGATGCCGCCATCGGCAAGATGATCGCGCAGGCGATGCAGAAGGTCGGCAACGAGGGCGTCATCACCGTCGAGGAGAACAAGTCACTCGACACCGAGGTGGACATCGTCGAGGGCATGAAGTTCGACCGCGGCTATCTCAGCCCCTACTTCGTCACCAACCCCGAGAAGATGACGGCCGAGCTCGAGGACGCTTACATCCTCCTGCACGAGAAGAAGCTGTCCGGCCTGCAGGCCATGCTGCCCGTGCTGGAAGCCGTGGTGCAGTCGGGCAAGCCGCTCGTCATCATCGCCGAGGACGTCGAGGGCGAGGCGCTGGCCACCCTGGTCGTCAACCGCCTCCGTGGCGGCCTGAAGGTCGCCGCCGTCAAGGCGCCGGGCTTCGGCGACCGCCGCAAGGCCATGCTCGAGGACCTCGCGATCCTCACCGGCGGCCAGCTGATCTCCGAAGACCTCGGCATGAAGCTCGAGAGCGTGACGGTGAAGATGCTTGGGCGCGCGGGCAAGGTTGTGATCGACAAGGAGAACACCACGATCGTCAAGGGCGCCGGCAAGAAGCCGGAGATCGAGGCCCGCGTCGGCCAGATCAAGGCCCAGATCGAGGAAACCACCTCGGATTACGACCGTGAGAAGCTCCAGGAGCGCCTCGCCAAGCTCGCAGGCGGCGTCGCGGTGATCCGCGTCGGCGGTGCCACCGAGATCGAGGTCAAGGAGAAGAAGGACCGCGTCGAGGATGCGCTCAACGCCACTCGCGCCGCGGTGCAGGAAGGCATCGTCCCCGGCGGCGGCGTCGCGCTGCTCCGCGCCAAGAAGGCGGTCGGCCGTCTGACCAACGCCAATGCCGACGTCCAGGCCGGCATCAACATCGTGCTGAAGGCACTGGAAGCCCCGATCCGCCAAATCTCCGAGAACGCGGGCGTGGAAGGCTCGATCGTCGTCGGCAAGATCCTGGAGAACAAGTCCGAGACCTTCGGCTTCGACGCCCAGACCGAGGAGTATGTCGACATGGTCGAGAAGGGCATCATCGACCCCGCCAAGGTGGTGCGTACCGCGCTCCAGGACGCCGCATCGATCGCCGGTCTGCTGGTGACCACCGAGGCCATGGTCGCGGAGTCGCCGAAGAAGGAAGCCGCCTCCGGCATGCCGGCCGGTGGCGGTATGGGCGGCTTCTAAGGCCGAACCTCGCCTGACAGTGCTGCGAAGGCCGCCTCCGGGCGGCCTTCTTTTTGCCGATCATGGCCCGTGCTTTCCAATTCAACCGGCGGCCAAAACCCACTACGGTGACGGCCGATTCGAATTGTTTGGGCCTGATCTCGTCGGAAAACCGCTTCACACTTTCCGGATCATGCCCACTTTGCCCGGGGATTTCGTCGATGCGCGCGCTTGTGTTTTGCTCCACGGCCGTTCTGGCGGCTCTGCTTGCAGGTTCGCCAGAGGTCGCATCCGCCCAGATGAAGCTGGCGCCGAAGGCCACGGCGCCCGGCGGCGTCGAGACGCGCTATTTCACCTCGATCGACGGGCTGATGGACGGCAATGCCGACGTGATCTTGAAAGAGACACGCCAGGGCAAGACCGTCACCGCAGCCGTGCTCGACGTCTGCTATCCCGTCGCGAAGAATTCCGACCGCAAGGACCGCTTCGTCGTCAATCTCCAGGTCGCGGGCCAGAACCTGACGGGTACGACGCAGAGCCTCGGCGCGAAGGCGCCGGTCACAGTCAAGCTGCTGCGCAAACAGGCCGGAGACACGTTCGAATTCCGCGGCCAGATCAGCATTGGCCAGACCGTGACCGAGGTCACCTCGCCCGACAATTCCGATCTCAGCGAGAAGGAATTCCTCGACAACCAGACCTCCGACGACGGCATCACGCCGCAGCCGAAGGACTTCACCGACGTCTCGCCGGAAGCGATCGCGGTCAAGGTCAAGCTGGATGCCGCGACCGAGTTCCTGAAGAGCCTGAAGGGCCAGGACGTCGAGGTGACGCTGGCGAGTCTCACCGTCGGCTGCGACGCGCTGCGCGCGGGCGAGCAGACCATCAACATGTCGGTCGATCCGGAGCGCGCCGGCGCGCTGCTGGCGAAATTCAAGGCGACGCCCGGCGTCACCGCCGCGGGCTGGACCGCGGGCATGACCGAGATGGACCGCACCATCCGCATTGCCGCCGCCGATTGGCGCGAGGGCGACAAGATCAACCGCGACAAGCTCGCGGCCGCGGTGGCTGGCGTGCTGAGCAGGACGCTCGCGGCAAAGCCGGTCTCGCAAAGCTTCAACCCGGCGACCGGCAAGCTCAAGCTGGTGTTCAAGCGACCGAACCAGGATTTTCCCGCGCTCGAGCTCACCGACACGATCGAGGTCGCGGGCCTCGTCTCGCCCGACAAGCCCGGCACGACCGACAAGCTCATGCTCTGGATCGGGAGTCCCGCGACCACGACCACTGACGAGAGCAGCGGCGCCAAGCTCAATCTCTCGGACGAAGCGACCGCGGACGAGGAAGGCGATCAGCCCGACGACAACGGTTCGGTCGAGGCGCTCACCAAGGAGCTGAAAGGCCAGCGCTGGGACGCCGACAAGTCGGTGTGGAAGTGATGTAGCCCGCATATCAACTCTCGGTCGTCGCCCGGCTTGACCGGGCGATCCAGTACTCCGAGAAGGTTTTGATGAATCGAGAAGCCGCGGCGTACTGGATTCCCCGCCTGCCGCCTGTGCTAAAGCTTCGGCGCCCCTGGACCTCAACCCCGGCGAAGCCTTGGCGTAGCCGGGTCGCGGGGAATGACAGCAGGGGCTAATTGCCGTTGACGCGAAAGCGCAGCGGCTTGGGGCCGACGAGCGTGAGCACGTCACCCTGGCGCTTCCAGGTCTCGACACTGCCCAGGGCTGCAACGAGATCGTCGTCGGCCTGGGCCCTTGCCGGCGGGCAGGAGCGGTCCTGGATCTGGCCGGGGACGAAGATCACGGTGTTGCCGGCAACCGAGAACTGGCCCTTGCCGCCCTTGCACCAGAGCTCCAGCACGACTTCGCCATTGTCGCCGATCTCGATGTTCGGAATCCGCTTCGAGCCCGGCTGCGGCAGCGCCTCCAGCGTCATCTCGGTGCCGAACGGAAAACCGTCCTCCGCACGCGCGAGCGTGGACATCGCGAGCGTTGCAACCGCCGCACACACCATCTGCCTGAACGAAACCATGAGACCTCTCGACCGACGTGATTTGCGGCACCTTCTATAAGACGGCGGCGCCGTTGAGAAGGTTCGCCCATGGGCCACGCAAAAATCCCCGCGAGGAGCAACCTCGCGGGGATTTGGCTTGAAGCCGGGCGTGGCCTGCTACTTCAGGACCATCGCCGTGAACGGCCAGACATAGGCCTGCAGCGTCACGAACACGCCGACCAACGAGGCCAGCACGATCGAGTGCCAGAACACGAAGCGCAGGATCGTGCCCTCGTGCCCGTACCAATTCGAAGCGTCCGGTGCTCACTGTCACCTGGTAGAGGAAGATGACGTTGAGAACGATCCAGCCGATCGGGAAGAACCCGGTGACGATGCCCAGCACCGAGGCGCGGATCGACATGTTCGCCGGCATGGTGAAGACGAAGATCGTGATCAAATTGGCCACGATCACCGCGATGACCGCTGCGATATGAGCCTGGACCCGTCCGCTCGCGATCAGGACCAGCAATGTGACGACAGGGACTGCCGCGGCGATCGTCGACAGCACGGGGCTGTGCAACGGGTCATAAACTTGATTCCACATGATCTTCCTCCCCCACGCATGTGTGCTGCAGGCGGCCCGCGTGGACAGCCGATCCTGCTTGACGCTGAAGCGATACCCCCCGAGCCGGACGCGAATTCCTCGCGGATGCAGCGGTTCCCGTCCGCTCACAAGCTCGCGAAATCCCGAAGGCCCCCACCCCGCGCCGTCGAGCCCCATGCTAGGGTTGCAAGCTGCGACAAGCCAACGCAAATTGCAGGACTTGCGACTTTAGTCTAAGCGCGCCGATTTCCGCCGTCGTCCCAAGTCTTTGGCCCCGGGCAGTTGTGCACATCCCTCAGGAGACAGAGCTCTGTGAAGAACATCAGCGCCACGCTCGCGATCGTCTGGCGAATCGCCGCCCCCTATTTCCGGTCGGAGGACAAATGGGCCGGCCGCGGCCTGCTTGCCGCAGTCATCGCGATGGAGCTGGCGCTGGTCGCGATCGACGTCCTGGTCAATCAATGGCAGAACCGGTTCTACAGCTCACTGCAGGCAAGTGACTGGGATAGCTTCGTCAGGGAGATCTGGATCTTCATCGGCCTCGCCTCCGCCTTCATCGCGCTGGCGGTCTACAAGCTGTACCTGAACCAGTGGCTCCAGATCCGCTGGCGGCAATGGCTGACCCGGCACTATTTGGGCGAATGGCTGCAAGGCGCCACCCACTACCGCATGCAGCTCAAGGGCGATGCGGCCGACAACCCGGACCAGCGCATCACCGAGGACGTCAAGAACTTCGTCGAGCAGACCCTGACCATCGGGCTCGGCCTGCTCTCGTCGATCGTGACGCTGTTCTCCTTCGTGATCATCCTCTGGGGGCTTTCCAACGCTGCGCCGTTGCACCTGTTCGGCGCCGACCTCATGATCCCCGGATATCTGTGCTGGGGCGCGCTGGTCTACGCGATCTTCGGCACCGCGCTGACGCACTGGATCGGTGCCCCGCTGGTCAATCTCAATTTCGAGCAGCAGCGCTTCGAGGCCGACTTCCGCTTCAACCTCGTCCGCGTCCGCGAGAATTCCGAGCAGATCGCGCTGCTCAAGGGCGAAGGCGCCGAGCGCGGCCGGCTGCTGGACCGCTTCGGCTTCGTGATCGGCAATTGGTATGCCATCATGAGCCGCACCAAGCGCCTCACCGCGTTCACCGCGAGCTATCAGCAGGCCGCCGTGATCTTTCCCTACGTGCTGGTGGCGCCGGCCTTCTTCGCCAAGAAGATCCAGCTTGGCGACATGATGCAGACCGCCTCCGCCTTCTCGAGCGTACAGGGCGCATTGTCGTTCTTCGTCACGGCGTACCGATCGCTGGCGGAATGGCGCTCGATCGTCGCCCGCCTCGACGGCTTCGAGATGTCGGTCGATGCGGCCGCGCACCTGCCGCCGCACGAGCCTGCGATCGCCCTCAAGGCCGCCGGCGGCAATCGCAATATCACCCTCGAACAGCTCTGCGTGAACCTGCCGAGCGGCACGCCGCTGGTCGCCACCGACGCCTTCTCCGTTCAGACGCCGGAGCGCGTGCTGGTGACCGGACCGTCGGGCTCCGGCAAGTCGACGCTGTTCCGCGCCATCGCCGGCATCTGGCCGTTCGGCACCGGCACCATCTTCGTCCCGGAAAAAGCGAAGCTGATGATGCTGCCCCAGCGCCCCTATTTCCCGGTCGGCGTGTTGCGCGACGCGGTGGTCTATCCGGCCGCGCCGGGCGCATTTGAAACTGCACGCGTCAGGGACGCGCTGATCGCGGTCGGCCTGCCCGACCTCGCCGAGCGGCTTGAGGAGGACGGTCATTGGAACCGGATGCTGTCGCTGGGCGAGCAGCAGCGCCTCGGGCTCGCCCGCGCGCTGCTGCACGCGCCGGACTATCTGTTCCTGGACGAGGCCACGGCCTCGCTGGACGAGCCGTCCGAGGCCCGCCTGTACCGGCTGCTGGCGGAGAAGCTGCCACAGGCCACCCTCGTCTCGATCGGCCACCGCTCGACGCTGGAAGCCTTCCATACCCGCAAGGTGACGATGGTGAAGCACGGCGCGATCCACGTCCTCGGTGACGGTGGTGTGCCGGTCGAGAAGGAGCCGAGCGCGGCACGCTGAGACGGCCCGACGAAGCTCTGAGGCTATGGCCCTTGGTTGCGGCCGTGCTTCGAGACGCCCGCCTTTTTCGGCCTTCAGGATGAGGTATGTCCTCGCGGTGAGATCTGTGACCCCTCATGGTGAGGAGCCCGCCGGAGGCTTGCGTCTCGAACCATGCGGGCCCCTGGCCTACGCCCCAAAGCCCCAAAGCAAAAGGGCGGCAGGTTGCCCTGCCGCCCTCATCAAGTCGCTTCGGGAAGAAGCTTACTTCAGGTTGCTCATGGCCGTCAGGTCGAACGACAGCTTGGCAATGCCGGCCGCGCCGCACCAGTTGGAGCCAGCACCGCCCGGATTGATCGCGGTGACGTTGGTGGTGCCGGTGGCGTTGAAGGCGCTGGTGAAGGCGTTGCAATCACCCTTGTTCAGGTCGGTGTCGGAGTAACGCAGGTCCAGCGTGAACACTTTGTAGGTGAAGCCGATGCCGATGTTCCAGGTGTTGTAGTCCTTGTAGGGGATACCGTTGGCGAAAACGGTGCCGACGCCGGTGCCGTAGAAGGCGTCCGAAGTACCAAACCACTGCCGGCCGAACTCACCCGAGACGTACATGCCCATGCCGGAAGCACCGAAGGCCGTGCTGGGCGCCGTGTACTTGGCGGTCAACGAAGCGTAGTTGCCCCAGGCACCCGAGTTCAGGAAGTTCGGCGAGTAGTACTCGGTCGCGCCGACCGTGAAGCTGTCGTTGATGGTGTAGTTCACCTTGCCGTAGACTTCGACGAAGCTGACGTCCTTCTTCATGACGTTGCCGTCGGCGAGGAAGATAGTGGTCGTGCTGACGCCGCAGACGTTGCCGCCCGGAATGCCGCCGGTGAGCACGTTGTCGGCGCAGCTGCCGCCCGGATACAGGTAGCCCCAGACACCGATATCGAAGGCGAAGGCGCCGAAGGTCGGGCGGATACCGCCGTAGATGTCGACTTCAGCAGCAGCGCGATTGGCGAAGGAGATGCTCTCGGCGGACACGCCGACGTAGAGCTGGAGGTCCTTGTTGACGTTGTAGCGCGGCTCGAAATAGGCCGCGACCGACGGCTTGTGGTTCGACTGCGTGACGCCGCGGAAGATGTAGTCGCTCATGATGGCGCCGCCGAAGGCGATATCCCAGGGATCAAACGCGACCACCGGCGGGGCCTTCAGTGCCTTCACTCGCATGTCTGCCGCGAAAGCCGAGCCCGTCACCATTGCCAGCGCCGTTGCCAACAAAGCCACTTTTTTCATTTCGATCCCCATCACCAGTTCTAAGACCCCAGCCGGATCCCGGAAGCCCCCGGAACGCTCGACCTGATTGCAAATTTCGTAACTGCGGCAATCTGGATGGGGTGAGGCAAACCGTGAAGCAAAAAACGCGGGCATCTGCCGACTTTTTGGGCGTTCTGACGATTCCACGAAAGGTTGTCAGCCCGTGTGTCTTCTCGATCACATTATTTGCATTCCAAAGTGCACTGGGAGGCCCGCGTTAGTACGGGTCCGGCGGTACCGTGCTGCCCGTGCCACGAATCAGGCTGCTTCCCGACGAGATCATCCCCGCGCGCCGACGCGCCGATGCAAAAAGGCCGCAGCATCGCCGGCTGCGGCCTTCCTGTTGCCGATCATGGTCGTCGGATTGGATCCAGCCTTTGGCCTGACCTTGGGCCTAACCTTGTCCTTCGGCCGGTGTCGTGTCCGCAGAAGACGAAGGCATCGCCCAGCTTGTCTCGGCGGCAGGCTCGGGAGCCGGAGCTGCCGGCGTTGACGGCTTCGGAGCTGCCTTCGCCTTCTTCGGCGCCGCTTTCTTCGCAGCCTTCTTGGCGGCCTTCTTAGGCGCAGCCTTCTTAGCGGCCTTCTTTGGCGCGGCCTTCTTCGCAGATTTCTTTGGAGCCTTCTTGGCAGACTTCTTCGCGGACTTCTTGGCTGCCTTCTTTGAGGTCTTCTTCGCCGCTACTGCCTTCTTGGCCTTTTTGGCCTTCTTGCTTTTTTTCTTCTTCGCTTTCGCCATCGTGATCCTCCTGTTGCCGCCGAACAATGGTCGATCGGGTGTCTTCAGCCGTTATCTCCGGACGAAAGCTCAGCCTTCGAAAGCTTAGTCTTCGAAAGCTCAGTCTTGCGCGTTCAATGCCGGCTGCGACCCGCCCGTAGCCCAATCGAGAAGCTCAATCGTGTGTACGACCGGAACTGACGTGCCACTGGCAATCTGCACCATGCAGCCGATATTGCCTGCGGCAATCATGTCCGGCTTGACGCTCGCGATGTTGGCGACCTTGCGATCGCGCAACCGGCCCGCAAGCTCGGGCTGGAGAATGTTGTAAGTCCCCGCCGAACCGCAACACAAATGGCTCTCCGGCACATCTTTCACCACGAATCCGTTATTGGAAAGCAATTCTTTCGGAAGGCCCGTGATTTTCTGCCCGTGCTGCAACGAACACGCAGAGTGATAAGCGACGACGATGTTGTCCTGTCGCGTCGTGGCCGCGAGTCCAAGGCCGGCGACGTATTCAGTGATGTCCTTGGCGAGCGCAGAGACCTTCGCCGCATCGGCGGCAAACGCAGCGTCTTCGCGCAGAAGATAGCCGTAGTCCTTGATCACGGTGCCGCAGCCTGACGCCGTCACCAGGATGGCGTCGAGCCCCTCGCCGGCCGCTTCCGCGCGCCACGCCGCGACATTGGCGCGAGCCCGTGCCAATGCGTCCTGATCGTCGCCGAGGTGATGGGTCAGGGCGCCGCAGCACTGCTCGTCCCTGACAAGGACGACCTCGATGCCGTGGCGCGTGAGGAGACTGATGGCGGCCTGGTTGATTCGCGGCGCCAGCACCTGCTGGGCGCAGCCCTGGAGCAGCGCGACCCGGCCGCGCTTCTTGCCGAGTGCCGCGAACACACTGCCGGCGGCGGGCCCGGGCGGCGGCAGCCGGTCCGGCGCCAGCGCCAGCATCGCCTTGAGGCGCAGAACCAGGCCGGGCGTCGCCGACGGCCGCGGCGTCGGCAGGAACGCGGCCAGCGGGCGGGCCAGCCGCGCCAGCCACATGCTGGCGCGGAAACGCTGCGGGTGCGGCAGGACGAAGGCCAGCACTCGGCGCAGCAGCCGCTCGGCGAGCGGCCGCTCGTAACGCTGCTCGATCCTGACCCGGGCCTGATCGACCAGATGCATGTAATTCACGCCCGAGGGGCAGGTCGTCATGCAGGCCAGGCACGACAGGCAGCGGTCGACATGTTTGACCACTTCGGCCGTCGGCGTCTGGTCCTTCTCCAGCATCTCCTTGATCAGATAGATGCGGCCGCGCGGGCTATCGAGCTCGTCGCCAAGCAGCACATAGGTCGGACAGGTTGCGGTGCAGAAGCCGCAATGGACGCAGGCGCGCAGGATCTTGTCGGCTTCCGCGATGTCGGGATCGGCGAGCTGCGCGAGTGAGAATTCGGTCTTCATGCGGCAGTGCCTCGCGTCAGCCGCCCCCGGTTGAGGATGGTCTTCGGATCGAAACTGGCGCGGACCCGCTCGCTCAACGCGGCAAGGCCAGGGGCTTGCGGGTGGAATACATCGATCGCGCGCCTGATGTCCTCGGCCGCCCGGATCAGCGTGGCGTGCCCGCCGGCGGCATTCGTACGTTCGCGCACGGCCCGAGCATGCGCGTCCGGCTTCGGTGGCACCGCCGCCCAGATCAGTCCACCACCCCAATCGTAGATCACGTCGCCACCGGTCTCGCGCGCCAGCAGGGTCCCGAGCGCCGCGCCCGACGCCGGCGGGCAGACGATCCGCCAGACCGGCCAGGCCCCCAGCGCGCCACTGGCCGCGAACGGCAGGACGTCGCGGATCGTGGTCCACAGCGCCGCTGACGCCGTGTCCTCGACGAGAATTGCGGTTCCGAACGGCGCCAGCAATTCGCGCAGCGAGCCGGCACGGTGGGCGGCCGAGGCGGCAATGCCCTCGAGCCGCAGCACGGTCAGCGCCTCGCCCTGGCCTGCGATATCGCCGAGACCTTCGATCTCGGTCCGGAACGCCGATGTCGGCAGATGCGCGGCCCCGGAGACATCGAAAGGCGAGCCGAGCGCCGCCGTCATTGCCTTGTTGGCGGCGGCATCGTCGAGCCCGCGCAGCAACAGCGTCCGCTCGGCCTCCGGCTTGGGCATCACTTTCAGCGTGACCTCGGTCATGACCGACAGCGTGCCCCAGGAACCGGCGAGAAGCTTGCAGAGGTCGTAGCCGGTGACGTTCTTCACCACCTTGCCGCCGGTCTTGAAGCTGTCGCCGAAACCGGAGACGGCATGCGCCCCGAGCAGATGGTCGCGCGCGCCGCCCGCCTTGATCCGGCGCGGACCGGCCAGGCCAGCCGCGATCATGCCGCCGATGGTGCCGAGCGCGGGCGTGCCGAGCAGCGGCGCGGTGTTCATCGGCTCGAAGGCGAATTGCTGGTTCTTGGCATCGATCAGCGACAGCACGTCGGCCAGCGGCGCCCCGGCCTGGAGCGTGACAATGAGTTCGTTGGGCTCGTAGCCGGTGATGGCATTCAGCGCGGAGACGTCGAGCACGGCGTTGGTCGCCATCGCGTGGCCGATGCCGCGCTTGGAGCCATGGCCGATGATCTCGAGCGGCTGCTCATTGGCAATCGCCGCGCGCACCACCTCTTCGACGTCTTTGGCGTCTCGTACCTTGAGCGTATCCACGGGCAAAGGCGGTAGCGAAATTCGCCGCCAAAATCAAATGCAGCGTGACGACAGCGGCCATTGCCGCGCGATGCGGCTCGACCTCGGAGCCACGGCCAAGATTCGATCCTCATCGAAGCATTCACGACATCGACACTTCGATCACCGGCGAACCAAAGCCGACAGCCGATCGCTACAAATCTGCACCGAGAGACCAACCGACGGAGACGACATCATGAACCACTATGCCACGCAGAAATCGCTCAGCGACGCCGTCGACGGCGGCGGCCTGCTCGTCGTCGCGCAATGGGAAGCGAAGCCGGGCGAGGCCGACAAGATCGCCGCGATCCTCGACCGCTTCCTGCCGGAGGCCCAGCGCGAGGACGGCGTCAAGCTGTTCTTGATCTCGCGCGCAAAGGACAATCCGGCCCAGTTCCTGTTCTACGAACTGTTCCGCGACGAGGCGGCATTCAAGGCGCACCAGGAGAGCGCGCATTTCAAGACCTGGATCGCTGGCGAAGCCCTGCCGCTGCTGGCAAAGCGCGAGCGGGCGCAATACGGACTGCTGTAGGCATTGCCGAGGAAAGAGGCGTGCATCGCAAGCCCTTCCATCGGCGCAAGCGCCTAGAACCGGGGGATGTCCGGGAATGCCAGATTCCCGGCATGGACGTGCATGCGGCCGAGCTCGGCGCAGCGGTGCAGGGTCGGAAACACCTTTCCGGGATTGAGCAGGCCCTGCGCGTCGAAGGCGCATTTCAGACGCTGCTGCTGGTTGAGGTCGATCTCGCTGAACATTTCCGGCATCAGATCGCGCTTCTCGATGCCGACGCCGTGCTCGCCGGTGAGCACGCCGCCGAACTCGACGCAGGCGCGCAGGATGTCGGCGCCGAAGGCTTCGGCGCGCTCGATCTCGCCGGGCTTGTTGGCGTCATAGAGGATCAGCGGATGCAGATTGCCGTCGCCGGCATGGAACACGTTGGCGCAACCGAGCTGGTACTTTTCCGAGAGCTCGCGGATGCGCGCCAGCGCCTTCGGCAGCGCACCGCGGGGGATGGTGCCGTCCATGCAGAGATAGTCCGGGGAGATGCGGCCGACGGCGGGGAAGGCGGCTTTCCGGCCGGCCCAGAACAGATTGCGCTCGGCTTCCGAGGTCGAGATCTGGCAGGTGGTCGAGCCGCAAGCGTTCGCAATCGTCTCGACCCGCGTGATCAGCTCGTCGACCTCGATCTTGGGACCGTCGAGCTCGATGATGAGGAGGGCCTCGACATCGAGCGGATAGCCGGCATGGACGAAGGCCTCCGCGGCGTGGATCGCGGGCTTGTCCATCATCTCCATGCCGCCGGGAATGATGCCGGCGCCGATGATGCGCGCCACGCATTCGCCGGCCGCCTCGACTTGCGCGAAGCCGACCATCAGCGCGCGCGCCGTCTCCGGCTTTTGCAGGATGCGCACCGTGATCTCGGTGATGACACCGAGCAGGCCTTCCGAGCCGGTGATGACGCCCATCAAATCGTAGCCGGAGTTTTCCGCCGACTTGCCGCCGATGCGCAGGATCTCGCCGCTCATCAGCACGATCTCGCAGCCGAGCACGTTGTTGGTGGTCATGCCGTATTTCAGGCAGTGCACGCCGCCGGAATTCTCCGCGACATTGCCGCCGATCGAGCAGGCGATCTGCGATGACGGATCCGGCGCGTAGTAGAACCCAGCATGGGCGACGGCCTGGCTGATCGCGAGGTTGGTGACGCCGGGTTCGGTGACGACGGCGCGGTTGTCGAAATCGATCTCGCGGATGCGCTTGAACTTGCCGAGGCCCAGAAGCACGCCGTCTTCCAGCGGCAGCGCGCCGCCGGACAGCGAGGTGCCGGAGCCGCGGGGCACCACCTTGATGCCCTGCCCTGCACAATATTTCAGGACCAGCGAAACCTGCTCGGTCGTGTCGGGCAGCACAACGACCATCGGCGGCTGCCGATAGGCCGTCAACCCATCGGATTCATAGGCCCGCATCTCGGCGGCGCTGTCGATCACGCCTTCGCCCGGCACGATTGCGCGCAATGCAGCCACGATCTCGGCGCGGCGCGCGAGCACGGCCTGGTCGCTCGCGGGCATCATGATGGCCATAACATTTCCTTCATGGCATATCCTTCCGGCCAAGGCCGCATGATCGATTTGTCGCGGTAAATCAACCACGTCCGCGGTGGTTTGGGTAGGCCGTCCGAAAGTCGGATCGACGATCCTGCGCGAGTTCGCTCTGGGACAAGTAGGAAATCGTGAAACCTGCCATGGTTTGGCGGCTTGTCCAATCCGAGCAGGCCTGCCAAAACCGGCAGGTCCGACCGTTGCCGATCAGGCATGCAACTGACCAGCCCCCAGGGAAGAGACGAAGAGCACCCGATGACAAAACTGATTTTTGGCGCATTGACCATCCTCACCGCGATTGCCACCGCACCCGCCGCGATGGCGCAGGACGTCGCGGCCGGCAAGTCGTCGTTCAACAAATGCCTGGCCTGTCACGCGATCGGCGAAGGCGCCAAGAACAAGGTCGGCCCCGAGCTCAACGGCCTCGACGGCCGCAAGTCCGGCACCGCGCCGGACTACAATTACTCCGACGCCAACAAGAATTCCGGCATCACCTGGAACGAGGCCGTGTTCAAGGAATACATCAAGGACCCCAAGGCCAAGATCCCCGGCACCAAGATGGCGTTCGCCGGCATCAAGAACGAGACCGAGATCAACAATCTCTGGGCCTACGTGTCGCAGTTCGACAAAGACGGAAAGATCAAGCAGTAAGCGCCGGAACGGCGGCCGCTGGAGCTTCGGTTCTGAACCGAAGCTCCAGCTTCTCGTTTTGACGCGTTTTCTTCACGCGAACCGGCATCCACTTCGCTCGAAAACGCTCTAATCGGCGGTCGCCTGCGCCGGGACGATTTTCCCGATCATCGTCTCGATCTCTGTCTTCACGAGATCGGGCACCGCGTTCTGCACCATGTGGCCGAGATCAGGCAGCACGATCAGCTTGGCATTCTGCACGGTGGCGGCGAACGGGCGGGCGTGAATGGCGGTCTTTACCGTCTTGTCGGGTTCGCCGGCGATGATCGTGACCGGCGCCGTTATCTCGCCGTAGCGCGGAGCTTGCGCAGCCACCGCCTGCTTCAGCGACACCAGATCATAGGCATTGGCGATGAACTCGCGCGGGCGCAGCAGCAACGGCGTCGCGGAGTCCTGCACGAAACCGTCCGGCATCGTTTGCGGCAGGAAGACGTTGCGCGCGCCGGACTCGCTCAGGAAATAGCCCAGCGGGAGGGTTATGGTGTAGGCGAGCAGCGGGCCGATTACGGGCGTTGCGATGATCTCGTTGTAGCGGCCGACGCCGCCGCGCCAAGGATGGGTGACGGGCGCGAGCATCACAAGGCCCGCGACGCGGCCGGGATGATCGAGCGCCAGCCGCGCGCCGAGCGCGCCGCTCCAGGAATGCACCACGAACACCGCGCGATCGATCCCGAGCTTGCCGAGCGCCTCATCGATCATTCGCGCCTGGACCTCCGGCGTCGAATCCTGCCGCCGCGCCCGCGTGCTCCAGCCGTGGCCGGGACGGTCGATCAGGATGACGCGATGGTTCCTGGCGAGGAGATCGCCGAGCGGCCGCCGCATTGCCTCGAGGTTGGAGCTCGCGCCGTGCAGCATCACGATCGGCAGGCCCGAATCGCGCGGGCCGATATCGACGAGGTGAAGCACGGCACCCTCGACCTCGATCATCCGGCCCTGCGGTGGAAAGGCGCGTTGCACGGCGAGGACGCCGGCCTGCGTGACCAGCGCCAGCACAACCAGCGCGGTCACGACTGACATCACGATCATGGACGGAATCCGGGCGACCCAAGGCACAGGGCAGTTACGTGGCTTGCGGCCGGCAGTTTCGCCCGGGGAGCCCCCGCGCTCCACTTGAAATGCCGGGGCTGTGGATATGTGCATAATTCAAGCGAGAAAAACGCAATGAAATCAATACCGCTCCCCGGAGCACGCAGGCTTCGAAACAGCTTCATGCACTCGTCATCGCGGCTTCCTTATAATCGCCATGGTCGGTTCCGCCATTTAGACGCAGGTGGGCGCCGATCGTGCTCGCAACCCTCAGGGATGCGGGAAGACCGGCAGGATTTATCCTGATTTGAACCGGAGAATTTCGATGAGCCTGAGATCCAAAGATACTGCGATCGACGAGATCGTGGCAAGCTGCCACGGTGACCTGCGCGGTGCCGTGCGCGCGCTGCTGCTGATCAACGAGCACCTTGAGACGGAGCTTGCAAAGGCCTACGCCGCAGCGGTCGATCGCGGACTCGCCGAGCGCGAGGGCAGCGTTTTGCACTAGATTGCTGTCGACCTAGTTCGTGCTGTCCTCGTCCTTTTCCTCGTCAGGCGTGGGTGCGGGACAGGCGCGGATGGTCGAGCGGGCAAGCTTGGCGTCGGCCTTCGATTTGTAAGGACCGTCACCGAACCAGACGTCGCCGATGATCACGGGATTGCTGGTCACGATGTTGCATTTTCCGGTGGCGCGATTGCCGACCACCCAGAACAGTCCGTCGGCGAGGCTCGCCGTGCCCGACGCCAACAGCAACGTACCTGCAAAGATCAAACGCTTCATGGCTGTGCTCCCGCCATGAAGGTAGGTCTGCGGCGGTGCCAGCCACACCCCTTGTAACGCGGCGCGTGTCATCGTGGTTAATCCCCCTGCGCCGCATTCGCTCGAGCAATGATCGACTTGTCCGCTAAATATCGCGGCCTTCGACCTTCTCGGTCAGCGCCTTGACCTGGTCGGGGATCTTCTCGAGGTGCGGATTGACGGCGAGCGCCTTGCGGTAGGCTTCGAGCGCGCGCTTTTCGTCGCCGACCTCCTGCATGATCATGCCGAGGCCTGCGAGCGCGCCGAAATGACGAGGCTCGCGGATCAACACCTCGCGAATGTCGGCGAGCGAACGGCCATAATCGTTCTGCATGTAGTAGAGCGTCGCGCGACGATTCCAGGCCTCGATGTAGTCGGGCCTGAGCTTGACGACCGAATCCAGCAGCTTGATCGCAACCTCGATCTTCTTTGCGTCGACGGCGGTCTTGGCCCGCGCCATCAAAAGCGCCGCGGTGTCGCTCGGGGTCTGGATCCAGATCGCCCAGATCCGCGCCTCGACATGCTTGGCGCTGGCTTCGTCGGGCGCAGCTTTCAGCGCGCCGAACAGGAAATCGAGATTCTTGGTGCGGTCGACCTTGGGCAGCTTGGCCGGCGCTTCCGGAAGTTTCTTCTGCTTGCCGGGCGGAGCCGGCGGATCAGCCTGCGCCAGCGCCGGAGCGAGGCCGGCGGCTCCCAGCACAAGAGCCAGACACAGGGTGCGCGCGAAGAGGAATCTCACTGCCATGGTCGAAGTCTAAACGCGCAAAGCCGCCCTTGCAAAGCAGGGGCGGCGTCAAACTCGTGTGAGACCGTGGTCTTGCGGGCGCGCGAGCGTCAGGCAGGGCGAAATCAGCCGCCCAAATCAGCCCTGGCGAGCCTTGAAGCGGCGCTGCACCTTGTTGATCACATAGACCCGGCCCTTGCGGCGGACCAGGCGGTTGGCGCGATGGCGACCGCGCAGCGATTTCAGCGAGTTACGGACCTTCATGGCAGAATCCTGAACGTTCGAAAGGCCGTGTTCGGCACTACCGTTTCGGCACGCGCGAATGAGGCAAAATGAGATTTTCCCGCTGGCGGACCGACCGCCCGGGACGGGGCGGTTCTTAAGGCATGGGAGGACCGGATGTCAATGTTAACTGGCCCGATCGCACCCAGCAAATTCAGGAAAACAACCCCATGCAAAGTAGAAGCGGCCGGATCGGGCTCAATCATCTCGGACGACGCCGATCCCACAAGGCCTTGTCCCCACAATGCCTTGCCAAATTCGTTATATCATATAATCAATTCGACAACCCGTCGGGAGGAAACCCATGCCGAAGCTGAAGCTGCCGAACATCGACGACGTCGTTGCCATCGACATCCACACCCACGCCGAGGAGCCCTGCGGCACCCATCCCGACGACGGCTATGACGACTTCCAGGCGCAGATGGCGGACTATTTCAAGTCGCCGCACAAGCATCCGCCGACCGTGCCGGAGACCGCCGCCTACTATCGGTCCAAGAACATCGCCGCGGTGATCTTCCCCGTCGACGCCGAGCGCGAGACCGGCTTCCGCCGCTACAAGAATGAGGAGATGCTGGAGATCGCCTCCGACCATCTCGACGTTCTCATCCCCTTCGTCTCGATCGACCCGCACAAGGGCAAGCTCGGTGTGCGCGAGGCGCGCAAGCTGATCGAGGAATACGGGGTGCGCGGCTTCAAATTCCACCCAACCATGCAGGGCTTCTACGCCAACGACCGCATGGCCTATCCGCTCTATGAAGAGATCAACAATGGCGGCGCGATCGCGCTGTTCCACACCGGCCAGACCGGCGTCGGCTCGGGCATGCCCGGTGGCATGGGCATGCGGCTGAAATATTCCAACCCGATGTACATGGACGACGTCGCGGCCGATTTCCCCGACCTCAAGATCATTCTCGCCCATCCCTCCTTCCCCTGGCAGGAAGAGGCGCTGTCGGTCGCGACCCACAAGCCCAACGTCTACATCGACCTCTCGGGCTGGTCGCCGAAATATTTCCCGCCGATCCTGGTGCGCTACATCAACTCGATCCTGCAGGACAAGATGCTGTTCGGTTCGGACTGGCCGGTGATCACGCCCGACCGCTGGCTGTCGGATTTCGCCAAGATCGAGATCCGCGACGAGGTTCGGCCGAAGGTGCTCAAGGCCAACGCGCGAAAGCTGCTGGGGATCTAGGCGCATACTCATCAGCGCATCGAGGGTTTCGACGCTGCTATCGAAGCCCTCACGCTCCGGCCCTGAGGGCCGAAGACTTTGGCGCGGTGAATCTGATGGCTATGTTATGCGATCAGTTCACGCTTGCGAGGAAGCCGGCCAGGATTGTCCGGCTCTGGCTGAGCGTCTCGATACGTTCGTCGATCAGACCGACCTGCTGCGTGAGTATTTTTCGCAGCTCGTTGCACGGCGTGAAAGCCGGATCGTTGTTCCGCACGCAAGGGAGCAACCGCTTGATGGTTTCGAGCGTCATCCCGGCGCCGCCGAGCATCTTGATGCGCCGTACGGTTTCCTCTTCGGCCTGGCCGTAGTCGCGATAGCCGGAGTTCGTCCGCAGCGGCGCGAGCAGTCCTTCGCCTTCGTAGTAGCGCAGCATTCGGACGCTGACCCCCGTCCGCCGGGAGAGTTCGCCGATCTTCATCTGAAGCCTCTTGACCCTGACAGCACTGTCAGACCCTAAAGACTTTGCTCGTCCAAGTGAATGCCACTTGTGAAGGGAGCAACGATGAAAGCCTACCATTTGAATGGCCATGCTGGTGCTGGCCGCCTTGCGTGCGTCGACGTCGGCAAACCCGAACCCTCCGATGGCGAGGTCCGCATTCGGGTCGAAGCGGCAAGTCTGAATTACCGCGACCTCCTGATCCTCGACCGTGCAGGCCAAGGCGAGATCAACGGCCGCGTGCCACTCTCCGACGGTGCGGGTGTCGTTGACGCCATCGGCGCCGGCGTCGCGCAATGGCGACTCGGAGACCGCGTCGCTGCGTCGTTCTTCCGCAATTGGATCTCGGGGCCGTTCAAGTCCAGCTATATTCCGTCATCCCTCGGTGGCAACACGATGGATGGAATGCTGGCTGAGTATGTCGTGCTGCCGGCGACCGCGCTGGTCTCAGTGCCGGCCCATCTGTCCGCGGTGGAGGCAGCGACCCTGCCCTGTGCCGGCGTCACGGCTTTCCATGGCCTCATCGCACGCGGCGGGATGCGCAAAGGCGACACGCTGCTGGTCCAGGGAACAGGCGGCGTCGCGCTGTTCGGGCTTCAATTCGCAGTGGCGCTGGGGGCGCGTGCGATCGTGATATCCTCCTCCGACGAAAAACTCGCCCGCGCCAAGGCGCTGGGCGGCTCGATTCTTATCAACTACCGCGACACGCCCGACTGGGATGTCGCGCTGATGAACGCAACGGATGGCAGAGGTGCCAGTCACATCCTCGAACTCGGCGGTCCCGGCACCTACGACCGATCGCTGCGATCGGTCGCTTCGGGTGGCAAGATCGTCCAGATCGGTGTCTTGACGGGGTTCGGTCCCAAGCCGGACCTCGCGCGCCTTCAGTGGGAGAATGCCGACATCATCGGTGTCACCGTCGGATCGGTCGAACACTTTGCCGCGATGAATCGCTTCCTGACCGAACACGCGATCCACCCGATCGTGGATCGGGTCTACGACTTCGACGACGTTCCCGAAGCGTATGCGCACCTGCGGACCGGCTCACACTTCGGCAAGATCGTGATCAGGCTTTAGAAGCGAGGGGCTCAGTTCGCGTTTCCGTGTTGGATCGATACCGCGGCGCCTTGTATAGTCCGTGGGACCGCAACGATCCCGGAGGACAGGTCAATTGAGTCTCAAAGCCGTTGTCTTCGATGCCTACGGAACGCTTTACGATATCCAGTCGGTCGCCGAGACCACCGAGGATGCGTTTCCGGGCTACGGTGAGATCATCACGCAGATCTGGCGAATCAAGCAGCTCGAATACACCTGGTTGCGCTCGCTGATGCGGCGCTACCAGGACTTTGCAGCCATCACGCGCGACTCGCTTGCCTATACGCTGCGCGTGCTCGGGCTCGCTTACGAGAATGAGGCATTCGAGCGCGTCGTCGAGAAGTACCTTCGTCTCGATCTCTATCCGGATGCGACGGCGGCGCTCACGGCTCTGAAACCGCGAAAGCTCGCCATCCTCTCCAACGGCAGTCCGGACATGCTGAATGCGCTCGTGCGCAACTCCGGCCTCGACGCCCTGCTCGACGCCACGATCAGCGTCGACGCGAAGAAGATCTTCAAGCCGAGCCCGGAGGCCTATGAGCTGATCGGCGAAGTGCTCGGCACCGCGCCTGACGAGGTGCTGTTCGTCTCCTCCAATCCCTGGGATGTCGCGGGCGCGAAAGCATTCGGACTGAACGTTGCCTGGATCGAACGGGTGACGCCGGAAGCGATGGCGCTGGCTTGCGTCGAGAACGAACTCGTGGCACCGCTGACGATGTTCAAGGCGATCCGCACCCAGATGGACGAGCTCGGCTTTGCGCCGGATCATCGCATCCGGGCGCTCTCGGAGCTGCCAAGTTGCTTAGGCATCGCCGCCCAACCGTAAGTCTGGAATGAGCCGACCTGAATGACCCTGGAATCCGTTCGCGCCTTCTTCGCCGAGAAAGCCCCCGACATATCAGTTATCGAATCCCCGATCAGCTCCGCGACAGTGCCGCTGGCCGCCGAGGCTTATGGCGTCGAGCCCGGACGGATTGCCAAGACGCTGTCGTTGCGGATCGGCGAGCGCGTGATCCTGATCGTCGCGGCCGGCACTTCGCGCATGGACAACAAGAAGGTGAAGGCGGCGTTCGGCGGCAAGCCGAAAATGCTGGGACTGGAAGAGATCGCCGAGATCACCGGCCACGAGGTCGGCGGCGTCTGCCCGTTCGGATTAAAGGCGCCGCTGCCGGTCTATTGCGACGTCTCGCTGAAAGCGTTCGACGTGGTGGTGCCGGCCGCCGGCTCGACCCACAGCGCCGTGCGCATCACGCCGGAGCGGATGGCGGAGCTGACCCGGGCTGAATGGGTCGATGTCTGCGAAGTCAGGCCGTAAGGCAGCTGGGGGATGCCTGATGCATTTGCCGGTCAGGGAGGCTAATGTACGGACCATGCCCGATGATAAGGTCAAACGGCGGCTGACCACCGTGCTATGCGCTGATGTGCACGGCTATTCTCGTCTCATGGAAGCAGACGAGGCGGGAACGCTGGAGACACTCCGCCGCTATCGCACGGCCATCGCGCGATTGGTGGAGCGCCATGACGGCCGGATCGTGAATACCTGGGGCGATGCCGTCATCGCCGAATTCGCCAGCGTCGTGGAAGCCGTGCAGTGTGCGGTCGAGATTCAGCAGGAAATTTCCAACCAGGATTCGGGCCCACCTCCCCCGATGCGGTTTCGCATCGGCATCAATCTCGGCGATGTGATGGTGGATGGTTCCGACCTCTATGGAGACGGGGTCAATATCGCGGCGCGTCTGCAAGAACTTGCCGAACCCGGTGGTATCGTGATCTCCAGCTCCGCCTATGATCAGGTGCACAACAAATTATCTGTTGGCTTCGACTGCCTCGGCCAGCGTCCAATGAAAAACATTGCTCCCGTGACCAGCTATCGTGTGACCATGAGCGGCCAAACCGCTCAAGCACGGAGCTTTCCGCCTGGCGAACGCCTGACATCTCAGACCGCAAGTGCGGGCTCGCAAACTGACGCCGCGCACCGCGACAGATCCGAGTCATCCAATTGGATGGGCTTCGTTTCAGACGGACTGGCGAAGCTGCCCCGCCCGGTTGCGGCGGCCCTCACGGTGTCGGCCTTTCTGATTCTCATCAATATTTTCACCGGCATGCACAAGATCTGGTTCCATTGGCCGGTGGCAGCTTTGCTCTTCGGCGCCATCATGCGGACGGCGCTCCGGGATCGACCTGAGTCGGACGGCAAGGGCGAGCGCTGAACGAGGCGGCACAACCGCGCTTCGCGCCCACTGCTGCGCGCGCGCGCCCCGATCATGCTTGGGCAGCACTAATCGTCGCTATCGTCATAAGGCCGCGGCTGCGCCTGCGGAGGTGGTGGCGGCACATTGTTGTATCGCGGCGCCGGCGCGGCGCGATTGCCCGGAACCTGCTGCTGCGGCGGCATCTGGTTGTTGGACTGGAACACCGCGCGACAGCCGCTGGAGAGCTGGGACGTATTCTGCCGCAAGCAGGCCGTAATGCGGTTCACATCAGGGATCTGATCGCTGCACAGCCGCCACACATCCGGCGTGCAGGCCATCTGCTGCTCCATGGTTCCGCGATACTCTTCAGCGGATGCAGCGCCTTGCGCGACGATGCCGCCGATTGCAAGCGCCACACCCAGCGCGATCCGCTCTGTTCGCATGTCCGATTCCTTCGCGAGTCTCTCGAATTCTGTTCAATCAATGAGACGCGGAGAGGTTCTGGACCAACAAAAAATTGTGAAAACGGGCCAGGAACCTATTCGACCTTGCCGATCTTCTTCACCGCAGCAATCAGCCGCGCGCTGTCGACCGCCACGAACTCGGCAAACGCCGGCGCGTCCTGATAGGCAACGAGACTGCCCGACGTTTCGAAGGCCTTGAGCACGTCGGGGCTCGTCATCACCTGCGCCACCGCCTCGCGCAGGCGAGTCGCGATCGGCGCGGGAAGAGCACTCTGTGCAAAGAGTCCGGCCCAGATGTACATCTCGACGTCCTTGTAACCGAGCTCCTGGAAGGTCGGCACATCGGGGAAGCTTGCGACGCGCTTGGCGCCGCAATTGCCGAGCACGCGCAGCTTGCCGTCCTCCACTTGCGGCTTCAGCGTTCCCGGTGCGGCGGCGATCGCCTGCACGGTGCCGCTGAGCAGCGCGGTGAGCGCCGGTCCGGCGCCGCGAAACGGCACATGCAGCAGCTTGATGTCGGCGCTGCTCGCAAACATCTCCATCGCCACGTGCAGCGTGCCGTAAGGCCCCGATGAGCCGTAGGTGATATGGCCGGGACGCTTCCTGGCATCCTCGACGAAATCCTGCGCGGTCTTCCATGGCGCCGAGGCGGGCACCGCGAGCAGCGTGGGATCGGCCAGCACCCGCGCGATCGGCATGAACTGCGAGAGCTCGTAGGCGACCGGACGGTCGAACAGCCGGTCGGCCTCGGGCAGCACCGCGAGCGAGGACAGCGTCATCAGCAGCGTGTAGCCGTCGGGCTCGGCGCGCGCCGCCGCGGCATTGCCGACGGATCCACCGCCACCGCCGGCGCGGTTGTCGACGATGACCGCCTTGCCGAGGATTCGCTCCAGCGCCTGTGCGACGGGGCGCGCCGCAAGATCCGCCTGGCCGCCGGCCGGAAACGGCACGATCATGGTGACGTTGCGAGAGGGATAGGCTTGCGCGAAAGCCGCGCTCGACAACACAGGCAACAACGGCAATGCGGCAGCCGCGCGCAGGACATCGCGTCGATCCATGGCAGATTTCCCCCTGTTTTCTTATTTCGCTGCCAGCCTAGCGTGACCGTCCGCAAGAACAAGCCGCGCGGCGGGATTAACGAAGCATTATCCATGTTCCGCCCGGTCAGGAACGCCCCCCTGGGCTCACCGTTGCCTCCCAGGGAGTGGAGCGATGAATAGACTTCAGACCATTGACGTGGCGCTGGACGAGATGCTGGTGAATCTCGCCGCCATCGTCTTGCGGCTTTCAAAGCCGGACATGACGCGAACGCCGGAAGCGCGACGCGCCTTGGCGCAATCCGTGCACCAATACGCGGTCTGCGCGAAGCGTTCGCGCGATCCGCGTGTTCATGATTTGAAGTCGCAACTGGAGGAGACGTTGAAGCCGAGCTTGCGAATTGTGGTGCGTAATGGTGAGAAGGTGTCTTAGTCCAACCCGTCATTGCGAGCGCAGCGAAGCAATCCAGAATACCTCCGCGGAGACATTCTGGATTGCTTCGTCGCTTCACTCCTCGCAATGACGGAGGTCGATGAAGCCGCTCGCTCTAAGACTGCTTTGCCTTTCCGCGCACTCGCCGCTTGCACGTCCCCGGCAGCTTCGCCGCGAGAAAATCACCGAGCGCCTCGACGCGCGCGGGGCGCGGGCCGCCAGGTGGCGTCACCAGATGCACGGCGCCTTCGACCTGCTTCCAGTCCTTCAGGATCACTTCGACCTCGCCGGAGGAGATGGCGTCACCGACGATGAATTCCGGAAGGTCGGCGATGCCGAGGCCGGCGATCAGCGCCGGCATCACCGCTTCGCCGTTGTTGACGCGGAGCTGTCCGCCCGGACGTACGCTGGCCTGCTCGCCGGCCGAGTTGGTGTAGTGCCAGACGTTGGGCGTGGAGAGATAGGCGTAGCTGAAGCATTTGTGCTCGGCCAGATGCATCGGATGCGTCGGCCGCCCGTGTTGCTCGAGATATGACGGCGCGGCCACCGTGAAACGCGGCATGGTGAAGAGCCGGCGGGCGATCAGCGAGGAATCCGGCAGCCGCGCGATCCGCACCGCCATGTCAAAGCCCTCGCCAATCAAATCGATGGTCGCATCGCTCAAGTGCAGATCGACCGAGACCTCCGGATACGCCTCGAAGAACTCCGGCAGCAGCGGCGCCACCGCCTTGATCCCGAATGTCATGGGCACGGCGAGCCGCACGAGGCCGCGCGGTGCGACCGATTGCGCCAGCGCCTCGTTCTCCGCCGCCTCGCCGTCGGACAGCAGGCGCGTCGCACGCTCGGCGAGCTTATGCCCGGCATCGGTCAGCGCGAGCCGGCGTGAGGTGCGGTTGAACAGCCGGGCGCCGAGCCGCTCTTCGAGGCGCGTGACCGCCTTGGACACCGTCGCTTTGGACATCGCGAGCTCACCAGCGGCCCCCGCAAACGACCGTAATTCCACGACTTTTGCGAAAATCGCGAGCGCCTCGAAATCGGGGAGTTTGGCCATGAAAGCGGATCCAATTGGGATGTTTAAGGAAACAATGTGTTTCGACAGTTTCTATTTCTATACCACAAACAGAGGCTTATCCAAGGGTCATCAGAAATTCAGGAATGGAGAAATCCAATGACCAAGAAGCTCTCAGGCAAGGTTGCCCTCGTCACTGGTGGCTCGCGCGGTATCGGCGCGGCCTCTGCTCGCGCCCTCGCCGATGAAGGCGCGGATGTCGCGATCAGCTACGTTGCCTCTCCCGAAAAGGCGGAAGCCGTCGTCACCGAGTTGAAGGCCCGAGGCGTCAATGCCCGCGCCTTCAAGGCGGACCAGGCCTCGGCCAAGGACGTGACGCAGCTCGTCAACGACGTCGCGAAGGAGTTCGGCCATCTCGACATCCTCGTCAACAATGCCGGCGTCGCGAGCGGCGGTGCGATCGATGACGCCAATGCCGACACCGAAGCGCTCGCCCGCCAGGATGCCATCAACGTGCATGGCGTGATCGCTGCGATCCGCGCCGCTTCGCAATTGATGGGCGAAGGCGGCCGCATCGTCACCGTCGGCTCGATGCTCGCCGATCGCGCCTCGTTCCCGGGTCTTGCGGACTACGTCGCCACCAAGGCCGCCGTGGTCGGCTACACCAAGGGCGCAGCGCGCGACCTCGGCCCACGCGGCATCACCGTGAATGTGGTGCAGCCCGGCTCGATCGACACTGACATGAACCCGAAGGACGGCGGCGAGTTCGCCGAGACCCAGCGCAAGCAGCACGCGTTGCAGCGCTTCGGCCGCCCCGAGGAAGTCGCGGCTGGCGTCGTGTTCCTCGCAAGTCCGGAAGCCTCCTTCGTCACCGGCACGGTGCTCAACGTCGACGGCGGTTTTGGCGCCTGATCAAGGCGCCATCCGCCAAAACAAGGAATTACGCAGATGATCGAACTCAGACCCTTCGCAAAGCTCGGCGGCGCCGATCACGGTTGGCTCAACGCCAAGCATCATTTCTCCTTCGCAAGCCACTATGACCCCGACAACATGGGTCACGGCGCCTTGCGGGTGTGGAACGACGACGAGATCGCGCCGAACACCGGCTTTCCCGCCCATCCCCACGCCAACATGGAAATCATCACCTATGTGCGCGAGGGCGCGATCACCCATCAGGACAGCCTCGGCAACGAAGGCCGCACCGAAGCGGGCGACGTGCAGGTGATGAGCGCCGGCAGCGGCATCCGCCACTCCGAGTACAATCTCGAGTCGACCAAGACACGCATCTTCCAGATCTGGATCGAGCCGACCGCGCGCGGCGGGCAGCCGACCTGGGGCTCGAAGCCGTTTCCGAAAGGAGACCGCTCGGGCAAGCTCGTCACCATCGCGAGCGGCTTCGAGCATGACACGGACGCGCTGCCGATCCGCGCCGATGCGCGGGTGCTCGCCACCACGCTGAAGGCCGGTGAGAGCGCCGAGTACGTGCCGCACAAGTCGCGGCACCTTTATCTGGTGCCCGCGGCGGGGTCAGTCCAAATTAACGGCGTGCGCGTCAACGCCCGCGACGGCGCCGCGATCCGCGACGAGGACAGGCTGAAGATCACGGCACTGGAAGATTCCGAGATCGTGCTCGTCGACGCGGCGTAACGGCTCTCTCTGTCATGGCCGGGCTTGTCCCGGCCATCCACGCCCCGCGACGAGCGAACAAGAACGTGGATGCCCGGGACGAGCCCGGGCATGACGACCCAAAAAAAGCACTCACTCAATCCCATCGGAGACATCATGACCAAAGTTCTCGTCCTGTATTATTCCGCCTATGGCCACATCGAAGCGATGGCCAATGCCGTTGCCGAAGGCGCGCGCGAAGCCGGTGCCACCGTCGACATCAAGCGCGTACCCGAGCTGGTGCCGGCCGAGGTCGCCAAGGCGTCCTATTACAAGCTCGACCAGGCCGCCCCCGTCGCGACGATCGAGGATCTCGCAAACTACGACGCGATCATTGTCGGCACCGGAACCCGCTTCGGCCGCATGGCCTCGCAGATGGCGAACTTCCTCGACCAGGCCGGCGGTCTCTGGGCCAAGGGCGCGCTGCACGGCAAGGTCGGCGGCGCCTTCACGGCGACCGCGACCCAGCATGGCGGCCAGGAGACGACGCTGTTCTCGATCATCACCAACCTGTTGCATTTCGGCATGGTCGTGGTCGGCCTGAACTACGGCTTTGCCGGCCAGATGAAGCTCGACGAGGTCACCGGCGGCGCACCTTACGGCGCCACCACGATCACCGGCGGCGACGGCAGCCGGCAGCCCAGCGCCAACGAGCTCGCCGGCGCACGCTATCAGGGCCGCCAGATCGCGGAGACAGCCAGGAAGCTGCACGGCTGAGCGCGGTTAAGCTTTACGTCCGAACCACTGCATGGCAGGTGCGATCTGGGCGGCATTCTCTTCTGGAGATGCCGCCCCATCTCTGTGGCCAGGATATTTCACCAAAAGCGATACGAATGACTTTCGAACTCTTGTTGATCGCGCAGATGATCCGCAGGCCCGCTCAGGCGCTGGCGCGGCGCTGGTATTGCCGGAGCCTGTTCAAGGCCTCAGCGGCCGCTTTCACTGTGCCGGCTGCGCGAAGTCATGATGCTCTAGCCACTAGGCCTGCGTGATGTCCGCGTTGGGCTTAATGGGCGCAGTCGCGACAGGCGCCGGCGCTGTCGACAGCCACCAGCCCTCACCGGCGAACCAGCAGGTCTCGTCGGGAGCGCCCTCTCTCCGCAACGACTGCACGCCCTCCCACCCCCTTGCGAACGCCTCGGCCAGTCGCCGGGCGGCATCCGCGTTCTGCAATCCCGCGCAGCCGATGAATTGGGCACGCCCGAGGAATTTGGCGGGCCAGACCGCCCCCTCGTCGGGGCGCGTGATCATCAACATGCCGCCGATCATGCCTTCGGGCGCGAGTGGAAACACCAGCCGCCCACCGGGCAGCAAGGCATCGAGCCATTCGGTGGCCGGCTGCGCCGCACCCGCGCAGACATAGATCACGTCGGCTTTGGGAAGATCGGACGCGATGCCCGATCGATCCCGCACGTCCGTATGGGCGATGTCCTTCAGATTCTCGCGCGCGAGGCCTGCCAGACGTTCGTCGATCTCGTAGGCATGGACGCGGCCGCCGGGGCCGACGAGATGCGCGAGGATTGCGGTGTAATAGCCGCTCCCCGCGCCGATCTGGATCACAGTCTCGCCTTCCTTCACCGCGCAACCGCTGAGCCAATAGGCGTGCGCGCCGGGCATCCCGATATTGAGACCCCGCGCGCTGTCGAGCGCGAGCAGCGTGTTCTGATAGAGGAAAGCGGGATCATCATCGGGTGTGACAACATAGGGGTGGCCGCCAACCGAGATCGACCACGGCCCGGGTCCGGCGAACGTCTCGCGCCTGACGGTGCGAAACGCTTCTTCGATACGGGGGTCCGCGGCCCTCGCCGCGGCGCTGATCAACTGTGCATAGAATGCGCGATATTTTGCCGAACGATCTTCCATGTCGCCTCCGGGAAACAGGCGACGATAACACAACGATTGCGATAATCGAGTGACCCTACAATCCAGGGCGGCGCGTCAGCGCGTCCTCTTGCCCATCGCCTGCGCCGCAAAGGCGGCAAGCCTGGGGTGACGACGCAGGCCCTGCGCGGCGTGGTCGCGCCACGCGAAGGGCATGCCGCGCCAGGACAGCGCGACGCTGACATCCGTCAGCGGCACCGGCTCGGCGCCGAAGCGGCGCTTGTAGTCCTGGTTGCCGATGCTGAGGTCGAAACGGCGCACGCCTTCCGCATGCAGCGCCGCCATAGTGCGCTCGGTCACGAGCAGCCCCGGCGAGCAGTTCGACCAGGAATCGCCGGTGTGGCTGATGCGCAGCAGGAAATAGGTCTCACCGAACCTGACGCCGAGCGCGGTGGCGACAATGGCCTCGTCGCAAACCAGCGCCGAGATGACGGCATAACCGTTCGCGACGCCCCGACGCGCGACCTCGCGATAGAACTGCGCATGGGTTTCGTCGTTGAGGACGAAGCGCGAGCCGAGCTTTCGCATGCGCGCCTGCTGCTGGGCATCCATCACGTCCAGCAGCTCGCGCGCACGCGCGACATCGGTGGCGATCTCGAATCGCGCGCCGGCGTGACGGTTGAAGACGCGCCAGCAGCGTGGCATCTGCATGCGCTTGATCGAGGCCTGGTAATCTTCATAGTCGTCGCCGGTCAGCACGAGGTTGCCGTTGAGCGAGCAGGACCCGATCCGGCCGAGCGACACCAGCGGGTTCGGGTTGCCGCCGATCTGGGCCGGCATCTTCTTCAGGCGCAGCAAATCGAAGCGGTCCGGCAATGCGCGCAATGCGTCGATCAGCGCCGTGCCGATCGCATCCGCCGCCGCCGCGTCCAACGCGGCATCGAGCGCCAGGATCGGCGCGTTGTTGTCGGAAACGCCGAGATCGGCGAATTCGACGATGCGGATGCCGCGCCTGAGGTGGCTGATCATCGGCACGATTGCGATGTCCCTGCCGGTCGTGGCATCGGAGATCAATGCAATCAGCGGCGAGAGATCGTGGAACGCCTCGTACCAGGCGCCGAGCCAGTAGCCATGCTGGAATGCAGTGCGATGGCCTGCGTTCAGGCGCGATGCGGCCCGCGGCCAATCACGCACGAAATCGACCGCGATTGCCGACGCGCTGGACACAAGACCATCTGGTTGCTCGACGCTGAGGATCGTCATCCGCGGGACATACGATTACTGGGCGTTTCCAGATAGATTATGTTTTGTCGCGGCCACAAGTGAGCTCACAGCTTATCGTTAAGCCGATGCCATTGCGGCGGCACCGGCTGCGACAAGTCGTCCGGTTCCATTTCCGCGACGCATTGGAACCTGGCCAGGAAGTGCAGGCCGGCCACGGCAACAGTGAACATGAACCAGATCGGATTTTGCCGTTCGAGCAAGAAGGTCTCGGTGGCCCCGTAATACAGACCGAACAGCCATACGGTCAGGAACAGCTTTGCCAACGCACCGCTGCGGTTGTGAGTTCGGGCCGTCTGGAAATTGCCGAGCGGCGCGAGCACGAAGACGAGGATCACCAGCAACAGCCCCGGCAGGCCGATGGTGACCGCGAGGTCGAGATAGCTGTTGTGGCTGTGCGCCGCGCTCGTCGCCCATTCGGCGCCCTGGGCGGTCTGCCGCGCGGTCACGTCGTCCCAGAACGCGGCGTAGCCGTGACCGATGATCGGCTTCTCCGCGACAGCTGCGAGCGCGAACTCCCAGATGGCGGAACGGCCGGTGAAGGTGGGATCGAGCGGAAGCAGCCGCGTCATCGCTCCGAGCGCCGGGCTCATGACGCTGCCGACCGTCAGCAGGTTCATCGCGATCAGCGGCACGAAGCAGATGATCCGCTTCAGCCACAGGCCCGGCGTCACGCAGACCAGCGAGGCGAGCGCATAAATCGCAAGGCACAGTACCGACGACGTCTTGCCGCCGGTGAAGATCAGGAAGATTCCAGCCAGCGCGGCGATGGCCGGCCCCATCAAGAACGAACCAATGGCAGACAGGTAAATGCCGACATAAATCAGGATGGTCATCACCGGCGAAGCGATGTTCTTGTGACCAAAGCTGCCGCGCCAGTCGCCGGCCAACTGCGGCTCGGTGACGTCGAGTGCGGTGTGGATCGAGTATTGCGGCGCCACGAAGACGCCGAGATAGCAGAGCGCAAGCAGTACGAGGGCGGCGCCGCCGAGGCACAGGTTGAAGCTGCGCTGCGTCGGCGGCAGCAACGGCAACAGCACCGCGAGCGACATCACGCTGGCTGCGAGCATGAAGCGCTGCATCGAGACTCCGCGATTCTCGGAGAAGACGATGCTGATCAACAGCCAGCCGACCAGGCAGAGATGCAGCGGCGTCACCAGCGTCTTAAGCGCGGGCGCATCCGTTGCGGCGACCAACAGGACTGCGAGCGCGGCCAGCAGGCCCCAGGCGACATAAGTGAGCGCCATTCGTCCGCCGACGACGGTGGTGACATCCTCGCTGCGCAGGTCGGGAAACGGATCGAGCGTCACCAGCACGAGGAGCAGCGCTGCGACTGCGACGAGGCAGCGCGCCGCCCGCACGGCGTCGACCCCTGCAAGCCCATCGCGCAGGACGCCGCCGAACGATCGGGCCTCGACGTCGGTCATGTCAATGGCGCTGCGATCCATGGCTCAAGGCTGGTGGTGAAGCCCGGGGGAAGCTCGAAGTCTTAGCCGATCCCTGTTAAGCATCCGTCAACCAGTCCAGCGGGGCGCTGCGGCACCGCCTGCTGCCGCACGATGCTCCGCGCGATCTCGTAATATTGAAGCGCGCGCTGTTCCAGCGTCAGGTTGTCCAGCACGAAACCGCGGGGATCGAACGTATCGGCGGCGCACCCGGCCCAGAAATCATCCCAGCCCGCCTCAAACCCGGCGATGTCGACGAACTTGGCGCCGCAACGATCGTCCCAGTACGGCACCGACGACACCGGCGCGAATTGGACCCGATGCGGATAGTAGTCGGGGTCTCGCCACGGCCCGCCTGGATCCCAGGCCAGCACCGGCACGCCGCAAGACAATGCCTGCTGATAGGCGATGCCCTGGCTCTCGTTCTGGCAGAGGAAGATCATCGCACGCGATTGCGCGAGCGCGGCCCGATAGTCTTCTTCCTTGTAGCTGCCGTAACGCAGCTCGGCGAACGAGCGGCCTTCCCTCGTGAGCCGGGCGCGGACGGGTTCGATCAGCTCCGCCGCGTAGCGATCGCGGTCCCAGTGCACCTTGTCGTAGATCAGGACGTCGACGCTCTTCTGCGACGTCGCCGGCGGTGCCCAGAGATCCGTGTCGATGCCGATCGGCCAGGCCTCCGTGTCGGGCCAATGCGGCCGATACATGTCGGCGTACCACGGGCCGGGCACCACGACCTTCTTCACCGGCAGGCGCTTGAACAGGTCGGGATCGTCGAGCGGATGATTGTGGGCGGCGACGCCGAGCAGGATCGGATTTTTCCAGGCGAACTTGTCGAGCAAGAAGGTGCGGCCGATGATGCAGGCGAGTTCGCCCGGATGCCGCGCGATGTAGCCATAGTCGTTGACGCGATAGCGGATACCGAGCCGATCGAGCCCCGCACAGAGATTGAGGAACACGCGCAGCTGCCCGCTCATGCGCGGCTCGCCAAGCAGCATGCGACGCGCCATGCGCCGCAGATGCCGGTCGCCGGGAAACCAGCGATCGTCCTTGTCCTCGTAGAACAGGTTGAGGACCATATCGTCGGGATCGTAGTCGAATGTCTTTGCGGGCACTGGTGTCCATCCGCGGCGGCCTGATGCGCATTCTCGCATGGGACCGGCTGTCGCACCCTTCCTAATTTGCCACAGGCTTAATGCCGGCGGCTTAACGCTAATTGACGAAACCAACGCTGCGGCAGCCTTCGTGGCGACGCTTTTTTCCCGATGCGAGTATCATCGAGGGCGGCCAGGGTTGCGATCGATCGCATTGCCAAGCGCAGATGCGCCCTGGTTAACAGACCGTTAAAGGCGAGCCGTATCTTGATCACCGCGGAAGACATTCTCGAATTGCCTGCCACATCGCGCGTCGTTCCAGCGGCGCGCGTCCCGCTGCAGGTCGGCTCAACCACGTCGGTGTCCGTCGTCATTCCGGCCAAGAATGTTGCGGCTTATGTCGGCGAAACCCTCGCCAGCGCACTGGCACAAACCGAGGTCACCGAAGTGATCGTCGTGGACGACGGCTCGACCGACGACACCCCCGCCATCGTCCGCGCCATTCGTGACCCTCGACTGCGCCTGATGACCAACGGCGCCGCCGGCGTATCGGCAGCGCGCAATCTCGGCGCGCAGCATGCGAGCGGCCAATGGCTGCTCTTCCTCGATGCCGACGATCGCCTGCGGCCCGGCGCGGTCGCGGCGCTGCTGGCGGCTGCGCGTGGCGCGCCGCGAGCGGTTCTGGTCTACGGCGACTACAATACGATCGACAGCGAGGGACGGCAGATCGGCCGTCGGGATCTGCTCAAGGGCCGCCGCAAACCGTCCGGCGACGTGCTGGCGCGGCTCGCCGCCGGCAACTTCATCGTCAATGGCGGCATTGCGCTCGCACGTGCAGAGGCCTTCCGCGCCATCGGCGGGTTCGACGTCTCGCTCAGATATTGCGAGGACTGGCACTGCTGGTGCCGCCTTGCCGCGATCGGCGAATTCGAATTTGCGCCGAACCTTCTGCTCGACTACCGCCTTCACACGGCCAACACCATGAACGCGGCGGTGCGGACGCCACAGGATTTCTTTCCGGCGATCGCGCGGGTGTTCGACGACGGGCTGATTATGGCGCGATTGCCCGCGGGCATGGCGGCCGGGCTGCGCCAGGCCGCCGAGGTTCATCTCGTCACGTATTCGGCAATGCAAGCGGTCCGCTTCGGTAGATATCGCCAGGCCTTCGCCTATCTCGGGATAGTCGGGCGCCGCTCGCTCAAATCGCTGCCGCGTTCCGCGGTCAGGGTCGCCCTCGCCTGCTTCGGTATTTAGCCCGCCGCCTCGGCGTCAGGACACGATCTTCGAGGCCTCATAGGGCTTCGGCTCGATGCCGAACGCGGCGAGCGCCGAGCCGAGCGCGACCATCACGGGATGCATCGCGACGACGGCTTTCGACGATTTCAGCAGAGCGGCCGCGCGCAACAGCGACAGCGGCAACCTCCCGAGCATCTGCGCAAACACCCACACTCGCGCCGCAGCGCCCTGCGCGGCCTTGGACTGCACACGATAATTGATCGCGCCGATGCGCAGGCCTCGCTTCACGATCCAGCCGAAACTGGTGCGGCTTTGCGGCACGGTCTCGGTGATGACTGCTTCCGCCGTCCAGTGGAAGGTCATGCCGGCGTCGCGGCAGCGCACGAAGAAATCGCAGTCGCCGCCCCCGAGGAAGTTGAAGCGCGGGTCGAAGGCGGGACGGGCAAAGCTCTCGAACGCCGCACGCGTGATCAGGCAATTGCCGCAGCCGTAGATCAAGGGCACAGCGCCGCTGTAATCATAGGCGGGACAGAAAACGGGGTGGCGCGAAAGCCAGGGCATGCGGTGGTCCTCGAAGACCGGCAGCACCGGCCCGCCGACCACATCGGCGCCGGTCGCCTCCGCGGTGCGGACCATCAGCTCGAGCCAATCGGGCGAGGCAATCTCGTCGTCGTCGATCATCAGGAACCGGGTCGCGGCGGGAAACAGCGCCAGCGCCGTCTCGAAGGCGGCGTTGATCGCCTGGACGTTGCCTTGCCGTTTCTCGACCAGGCAGACACCCTGAAGTCTGCCATCGGCGAGATACTCCGCGGCCACCGGCGCGCTTTCGCGCCGGACCGCATCGTTCTCGACCATGACGACGGCGAAAGAGCGCGGGGTGCGCTGGCTGGCGAGCGAGTCCAGTGTCAACCGCAGATGCTGCGGGCGGCGGAAGCAGGGGATGCAGACGACGATACCAACCGACAGGTCGATGATCCGGGAGCTGGCCGCGATCTCCCGGTTGGGATCGCGCACGGCATCCGAGATACGCGTGGCGGACAGGTCTGTCGGGATCAATGTCATGACGTTCTAGATGTCCGAGATAGATTGAAAAAGCCCTGCTTCGATCCCGGGGATCGGCGTCGTCCCGCGACGGTACATCGCCGCGGGACGGATCCGTCCCAAAATGAACGGCCGGTTTGAGCCTCGGGACCGTGCGCCACGCCGCCGATTTTCCGCCACCGATGCACTTAACCGCTTTCGGGTGTTTCTGCCGCGAAACCTTGCACGCGTGATACTGCAATTCGCGGTCCACCGTACCGACGGCGGCTGGCGCGGAGGATGCCGTAGTTAACGCACATGCTCATTAACCCGATCGTAAGCACCGCGGCGGGTGAAGCGTCGCGGCATCGGATTTGCTCTACGGGCACACGAGATTTTTCCTGTAAATTTAAGTCGAACAAGCGCGGTCCGAAAAAAATGAACAAGCCAGCCACGATCGATTTCGCGACAGCCACGGCGGTCCAAATTCCCGCGGCCATTGCACACACTCAGGCGCTGCACGATCTCGTCCCCGGTGAAGCCCGCGACAGCCTGCTCGCCGTTCACGACGTACTGCGCCGCGAACTGCCACGGGGCCAGCTCGCCACCTACGAAGCCGGAGGCGGCTCGTGCAGCGTCCTGCCACCGGAATTGCTGAACCGCAGCAAGGTCACCGTCGTCGACATCGACGAGGACCAGGTTCGCAACAACAGCTACGCGGACGAAGCGATCCTCGGCGACGTCCAGACCTACCGCTTCGGGCGCGAGACCTTCGATCTGGTGATCTGCTACAACGTGATCGAACATCTTCCCAAGGTCGACGCCGCACTCTTGAATTTCCGCGATGCGCTCAAGCGCGGCGGGATGATTCTGATCGGCGCGCCCAATCCGCGCTCATTGTCCGGGGTCGTCACCAAATACTCGCCGCACTGGTTCCACGTCTGGTTCTACCGGCACATTCGAGGCATCAAGGATGCCGGCCTGCCGGGCGAGCCGCCGTTCCCGACCTTCTTCCATCCCCTGGTGTCGCTGCCGAGGCTCGAAGCGTTCGCCGCCGCCAGTGGCCTCGAGATGATCTACCGCCGTGAGGTCGAGAGCCCGCGCTATCCCGAGATGCGCCGGCGCAAGCCGCTGTTCGCAGCCCTGGTCGACGCCGGCGCCGCCGTTCTCAACGCCGTGCTCCCGCGCGGGACCGACGTCCGCCGCGGCGATTATCACGTCATCCTGCGGAAAAGCTGACGGCCATGGTGCGCGCGCGGCCGATCGCAAGACCAGCGAAGCCTCGCGGCCACGCCGCACGGGGTAACGAACCGTTAATCTCTGAAGGACCGCGCCATCGCACGCGTCACGACGACGCGTCGAAGAGAGGCACGCGCTTAAACGCTTTGTTTGCCATTTCGGTGAATAGTCCCTCAATGAGTATGGTTAATTTTCCCTGTTGCGTTGAGTGGGCACCTATATCTGAGGTGCGTGGCGTAGAGCGAAGAGTACCCCCTCAGCTCGCGGCACTTGGAATGAAAGCTGGGGATCATGCTTGACTATAACCAGCCGATAGATCGGGCCAGACCGGAGGCCCCGCAGCACCGGCCTCAGGCCGGCTTCAACGTGCTGGAGCTGGTCAATCTGCTCTGGCGGCGGAAGATCGCGATTGCCGTTGCCGCGCTGCTCGGTGCGACGCTTGCCGTCACCGTGGGCAAGAGCCTGACGCCCCGCTACACCGCCACCGCCCAGCTCTATGTCGACCCGCGCGAGCTTCAGCTCGTCGACCGCGAGCTAACGCCCCGCGCGCAGGACGTCTCCGGCATGTCGATGGTGGTCGAGAGCCAGGCGCGCCTGATCACCTCCAACAGCGTGCTGCTCCAGGTGATCCAGCAGGCTGATCTGGACAAGGATCCCGAATTCGGCGGCGGCGCCGACGGCAAAGGCGTGATGTCGTCGCTGCTCGGCCTGATCGGCCTTCAGCCCCACGCGCCCTCCGCCGCGGAGAAAAAGGAAGTGCAGCTCGCCGCCCTCGAGGCGCTGAACCGGCACATCACGATCCGCAAGACCGAGAAGAGCTTCATCGTCGATATCGAAGTCTGGTCGACCGATCCGGCGAAAGCGGCAATGCTCGCCAACACGCTGACCAGCGCCTACCTCGCGGAGTCCCGCAACTCGCAGGCGTCAGCCGCGCGGCGCGCCACCAACGATCTCTCCGGCCGCCTGAAGGAACTGCGCGAGCGGCTGCGCAACGCCGAGACCGTGCTCGCGACCTACAAGGCCCAGAACAATTTCGTCGGCACCCAGGACGCGCTGATCAGCGACCAGCAGCTTTCCGCCAGCAACCAGCGGCTTTCCGCCGCCCGCGCCGCGACGATGGACGCGCAGGCGCGCCTCGACCAGATCGAGGCGAGCCGGCGCACGACGGCAGATGCAGGCGCGAACTCCGAGGCGCTGCAATCGCCAACCATCGCCAACCTGCGCGCGCAATATGCCGACGCGCGCAAGAAATATGCGGAGCAGGCCGGCGAACTCGGCCCGCGTCATCCAGCGCTGCGCCAGACCGAAAAGCAGGTCGAGGATCTCAAGCGCACCATCAACGAAGAGATCGACCGCTTCGCCCAGTCCGCCAAGAACGATTTGACGCGCGCCCGCGACTTTGAAGCCTCGCTCAGCCGGGCGCTGGAGGCACAGAAGCGGCAGAGCGTCCAGCTCAGCCAGGCCGCCGTGCGCCTGCGCGAACTCGAGCGCGAAGCCGATGCCAGCCGTGACGTCTATCAATCCTTCCTCAAGCGCTCGCGCGAGACCGAGGAGCAGGAGACGCTGAACACCTCGGCGGCGCGAATCATCGGCGAAGCGACGGTGCCGCAGCGGCGCTCGTTCCCGCCGGCGATGAGCCTGTTCGCCATGATCGGCTTCATCTTCGGCGCAATCGCTGCATCGAGCTGGTTCGTCGCGGCAGAGCTGCTGTTGGCCGGTGCGTTCGCGCCGGCACCGGCGCCGGCCCGTCCCAATCGCACTCCGTTGCCGCAAGCTCCGCGAGCTCCAGAGCCTTCGCGGGCGCCGGAGACTGCCCGGTCCCAGCCGGTCTCGCGAGCCCCGGAAGTCGCGGAGGCACTGCCGGAACTCGCCGCCCCGCCGCTGCAACCTTCGATGGTCGAGAAGCCCCTGATCGAAAAGCCGCTGATCGCGCGCCTCCAGGAGGCCGACGTCATCCACACGCTCGGTGCCATTCTCGCCACCGGCGGCGGCATCGACCTCACCCGGCTCGGCTGGCCAACGCTGCGCCCCTGCTTTCCACTGACGACGCTGCTCAACGCCTGGCGCGACATGCGCGCTACGGCGGCCCGGCGCGCCGGCGGAAAGACAATGCCGGTCATCGCGCTCGTCGGTGCCGGTGAGACCACCGGGCGCAGCGTGACCGCGCTGAATTTCGCGCTCGCGGCCGCGCGCGACGGCGCCCGGGTCCTGATGATCGATGCCGACCATCAGGCGCACCCGCTCTCGAACAAGGTCAGCCGTCCCGTCAAGAGCGAGCCCAGCAAGGTCGGATGGCTTTCGATCGGCAGCAAGGCCGCGCGCGAGATCAAGACACTCAACGGCATCTCGATATTGCCGGCCGCCGAACGCGACGCCGGCAAGGCCACTGACGCCATCCGCAAGGCCATCGAGCAGGCGCGCTCCGCCGGCGGCTATGACCTTGTGATCCTTGACGGCCCCGCGGCGCCACTCACGGCCGGCAGCCGTAAGCTGCTCGATGATGCCGACGCGCTGGTGGCGGTGCTGCCGACCAGCCTCGACATCAACGACGGCCTGGAGGAGATCTTGAGCACACTCGGCCGCGCGGAGCGCAAGCTCGTCGGCGTCGTGCTCGACGAACTCACCCCTATGGCCCAAGCTCGCCAACGAGGCAGACAATATGCTTGAGCGCCGCATCAATCTCGATGGCCGGGCCGCAACCGCCGACGTGCCGCGGATCACCATCGGCGGCCTTCGCATGGCCGCACTCGATCTGGAAGCGACCGCAAATTTCATGATCGAGGCGACCGATCCGCGCCATCGCATCGGCCGTCCGCTGCACCTGACCTCGGCCAATGGCGAGGTGCTGGCGCGGTGCTCGACCGAACCCGAGACCGAGCGCCTGTTCCGCAGCGCTGACCTGATCAACGCCGATGGCCAGCCGCTGGTGGCGGCGTCCAGGCTACAATCCTGGTTTCCGTTGCCCGAGCGGGTCGCCACGACGGACCTGTTTCACGTCGTCGCGCGCAAGGCTGAAGCGGTCGGCCGCACCTTCTACATGTTCGGCGCCAGCGAGGACGAGAACGCCCTTGCGGTCGAGAACGTCCGAAAGATGTATCCAAACCTCAAGATCGTTGGCTACAGCCACGGTTATCTCCGTGGCGACGCGCTGCGCGCGAAGGTCGACGAGATCAACGCGCTTGCGCCGGATTATCTCTGGGTTGCGCTGGGCGTGCCAAACGAGCAGGCGTTCGTCGAGGAATTCACCCCGCATCTCACCAATGTCGGCGTCATCAAGACATCCGGCGGCCTGTTCAACTTCTTGTCGGGAAGCCGCGCCCGCGCGCCGCGATGGATGCAGAAGATCGGGCTGGAATGGGCCTGGCGCACCTTGCTCGAGCCCCGCCGCCTGTTCTGGCGCTATTTAACCACCAACCCACGCGCAATCTATCTGCTGTTCAGCCGCAATCGGCCCTTTAATAATCGCTGAGTAGACGACGACATGATCGCCGCCGGTTGCCAGCCCCGCCTGCGCTATTTCAACGCCAGCGGCGCCGGTATTGCGCCTTGCGGGCCGGGCTCATAAGCGGCTAAAGAGACTGTCACAGTCGGTGTCGGCAACTTTCCCGGCCGCCGCGTGTTTTGTATGGCCGCCGACACAAGCGGCACAATCGGCTCAGCCAATAGCGCGAGCCAGCTTTTCACAGCGAAGGCCACGATCGAGTCCGCGCATCGGCCTGCTTTCAGGCGCGACCCAAGGGAGCACGGAACGAATGCATCAGGCCGCAAACCTGCAATTCGAGCGCATGATGGACGAGCTCGTCCTCTGGCAGGCCATACCGGAGGGCGAACGATCGCCAGCGCCGGCCTGGTGGTGGGGTCCGGCAATGGCGGTGCTCGACGCGCACGAGCCGATGCCACACGCGTGGTGTTCTGAACTCGGTCTGAGCCACGACTCGAGCTTTGCCGAAGGCGCGCACGCCCTGCTCGCCCTGTTCGCCAAGCAAACCTCGCCGACCTGGCCGGATGATTTTCCGCGCAAGGCGGAAATCAAGGAAGACGACGCCCGCGAGCTGCACCCGCAGCCGTCAGACGACAGCGCTTTTCAACCGTAGCGCCGCGGCCGCGGTGGCGGCATGGTCCGGCTCCGGCTGGAGCGGCGGCGCGTAGGGCAGCTCCATGGGCTGCAGCAGCTCGGCCATCTGCCGCGCCGGCAGCGGCTTGGAGATCAGGAAGCCCTGCATCTCGTCGCAGCCATGGGCGCGCAGGAATGCCTCCTGTTCGGCATTCTCGACGCCTTCCGCCACCACGGTCATGCCGAGCGCCTTGCCCATGCTGATGATCGCCTGCGCGATCGCCTGGTCTTCCAGATCCTGTGGCAAATCGCGCACGAAGGAGCGGTCGATCTTGATGGTGTCGATCGGAAAATGCTTCATCAGCGACATCGACGAATAGCCGGTGCCGAAGTCGTCGATGGCAAGGCGGATGCCGCGGCTCTGGATCGCGTCGAGCACCTTGAGCGCACGCCCGACGTTGCGCATCATCATGCTCTCAGTGACCTCCAACTGGAGCAGCACGGGCGACATGCCGCTGGCGGCCAGCGCCTCGTCGACGTCCTGCAACAGATGCTCGTCGACAAACTGCCGCGGTGACAGGTTGACCGCCATCGACACCGGCAACAGGCCGCGGCGCTGCCAGGCCATGGCCTGCGCGCAGGCCTCCTTTACCACCCAGCGGCCGATCGGCACGATCAATCCGGTCTCCTCCGCGAGCGGAATGAACTGCGCCGGCGAGATGCTGCCCAGATCGGGGTGCGTCCAGCGCAGCAGGGCTTCCACGCCCGTGATCTGGCCGGTCTCCATGTCCACCTTGGGCTGGTAGTTCAAAGTGAACTGATTCCGCTCCAGCGCCCGGCGCAGCGCACTCTCCAACGACAGCCGCTCGATCGACTGCGTCTTCACTTCCTTGGAGAAGAAGCGATAGCCGTTCTTGCCGTCTTCCTTGGCGAGATACATCGCCATGTCGGCGTTCTTGGTCAGCGTCTGCACGTCGGAGCCGTTGGTCGGATACATCGCGATACCGATCGAGGCCGTGGTGTGGCACTCGTGCCCCGCTAGCTCCATGGGCTCCGCAAGCGCCGTCAACAGCCCGGTCGCGATGCGCTGGACGTCATCGATCTCGCCGCATTGATCGAGGATCACCACGAACTCGTCGCCGCCGAGCCGCGCCACGACGTCGGTTGCGCGCAGCGCACCACGCAGCCGGTTGGCCACTTCGAGCAGGAGCAGATCGCCGGCCTCGTGGCCCAGCGAATCATTGATGACCTTGAAACGATCGAGGTCGATGAACAGCACCGCAAAGCGCTGATCGTGGCGCTGCGCCTCGTCGATCGCCTCATGCAGCAACCCGTTGAAGGTCTCGCGGTTCGGCAGGTCGGTCAGGCTGTCGTGCGAAGCGAGGTATTCGATTCGCTCGTCGGCCTGGTTTTTCTCGTCGGCCCGGTCGAAATTCTCCATCGCGAAGGAGACGTTGTCGGCGAGGCGCTGCAACAGCTCGACGAACTCGGCCGTGAAGGTGCCGGGCTCGGTCGACATGTAGATCATGACGCCGACGGCCCGATCGTGTGCGACGAGGGGAAAAGCCGCGCCCGACCGCGCGCCGTCGTTGCGGACAATGGAATGAAAGGCGCGAACGCGATCGTCATTGAGATAGTCGTTGCTGATGCAGGGCTGGCGAGTGCGGAACGCCGTGCCGCTCATTCCGCGCCCCTCGGGGCGCTCGGGGTCGATTGATAGGCGGACATTGCGCGTGGTGTCAGACGACGGTCCGGCGCTCGACACGATCTCCAGCTGATCGCTATCGACCCTCGCCAGCGCAATGGTGGTCGAGGTGAACTTGGCGCCGTTCGATGCGGCGAGACAGACGAGGTCGAACAGTTCGGCGCGCGACTTCGCCCGCATGATCGCCTCGTTGGTCGCGCTCAGCGCCGCGAACATGCGAGCCAAACGTTCCGTCCGCGCCTCGTTGCGGGCCTTTTCCTCGGCGCGATCGAAATTATCGAGTGCAAATGACACGTTCTCGGCGAGGCGCCCGAGCAACTCGACCATATCGGGTGTGAACGTATTCTCTTCCGGCGCGAGGAAAAGCAGAATGCCGATCGGCTCCTGGCCGGCGCGCAGCAGCGGGAAGCTGGCAGCCGCTCGCGTTCCATCTTCGATCGCCTTAGAGTGCCAATGCGCCGCTCGGAGGTCGTGGAGATAGTCGTTGATGACGCTGGGCCCGCGGGTCCGCAGCGACATCCCTATGATTCCGCGACCCTCAGGATGGTCGGCGGAAACAAAGCAGGTGCGTCCCACCATCCGCTCCTGGAGGCGCCCCTTCACGGCAACCACGCGAACGAGTTCACGCTGGTCGTCCATAATGCCGATTGTCGCCGAGGCGAATACGCCGCCGAGCACGGCTGCCTGGCACGCCCCTTCGAACAGCTCCTCGCGCGTCTTGGCGCGCATGATGGCCTCGTTCGTCGCGCTCAGCGCCTCGAACATGCCGCTCAACCTGTCACGCTGCCTGTCGGCCTTCGCCTTCTCGTCGGCACGGTCGAAGTTCTCCAACGCGAAGGCGACATTGGCCTGGAGCTTGCGCAATAGCTCGACGAATTCGTCCGTGAAAGTGCCGCACTCGGGCGAATTGAACAGGAATACGCCTTCGACGCTGTCGCCGTTGAATAGCGGCATCGCGGTTGAGGACCTAATGCCATTGCGACGCGCGCTGGCGTGCCAAGGCTTGAGGCGGGCGTCTGCCAGGACGTCGTTGCTGATACAGGGCCGCCGCGTCCGGAACGCGGTGCCGGTCAGCCCTCGTCCTTCCGGCTCCTTGTCGCTGACCGACAGCCTGAAGGAACGCACTTCCTCGGCGTTCGGTCCGAAGGACGCAACAACACGAAGCAGTCCCGCATCGCGGTCAAGCAATGCAATGGAGGTCGAGGCGAACTTGGCGCCGTGCACCGTGGCTTCGCAAACCAGATCCAACAGTTCGCTGCGCGACCTTGCCCGCAGAATGGCTTCGTTCGTCGCGCTTAGCGCTGCGTACATACGCGCCAGCCGATCCTCCTCCAAGGCGATCTGGGCCTTCTCCTTGTCGCGGTCGAAGTTCTCGAGCGCAAAGCACACGTTTTCGGTCATGCGCAGCAACAATGCGACGATGCCTTCGTCTTTCGCCCAGGCTTTGCTCACGAAGAAAAACAGCACGCCGATGCTGGTGCCACGCTTGATCAAGGGAGCAGCCACGCAGGCGACGGCGCCGGCATTGACGTTGGCCTGCTCCCAGGTGGTCCCCTTGGTGCGATTGACGAGGTCGTCCTCGACGATCGCTTGCTGGGTCCGGAACACCTCGCCGGAGATGCCCTTGCCGTAGGGACTCTCCGGATCAATCGAGTAGCGCGACTGTCTGATCAGATCCAGATTCTGTCCGGTCGCTGCCACCGGCGTCAGCCATTCGGAATCCGGCTCGTGCAGCAGAACGAAAGTGGCATGCGATTTGCCGCTATAAACAGCGGCGTCGCAGACCCGCTGGTACAAGTCCAGCTCAGTGCTGGCTTGCAGAATTGCTTCGTTCGTCGCACTGAGCGCGCCGAACATGCGGTTGAGCCGCCGCACTGCCCGCTCGCCATCCAGGCGGGCTCCCTCGGTCGCGAAGCTCTCCAGCGCGTGAGAGATATTGGCCGACATCCGCTCGAACAACGAGACCATCGCCTCGTCGAGCGAGCCGGCGCCGGACCGCGTAACATACAACACCCCAATACTGCGTCCCATGCAGACCAGGGGTAGCGCCGCGGCCGCGCCGACACCCGCCGCCACCGCGCCGTTGCGCCATGCCAGCGAACGCGGATCGTTCAGGAAATCGTTGCTGATGCAGAGCTTCTGGCTGCGGAACGCCTCGCCGCCCACGCCCAAGCCTTCCGGCGTGCCAGCCTGCGTGGTGATCTCGATCGCGCTCAGCCGCGCCACGTCATCGCCGCGACCAGCGGCAAAGCGAAGCTTATGGCCATCCGGCTCCACAAGGAACACGGCCACGGCCATGAAGTCTCCACTCGCAAACCCGGCGTCGCAGACCTTCTGGTACAGCTCATCCGGCGATTTCGCGTAGAGGATCGCTTCGTTGATGGCGCTCAACGCCGCAAAGGTGCGCGCGAGTGTCGTCGGCACGATCTCAGCTCCCGGGCATTTCTGCCTTTTTTTCCCGGATGACGTTATGACCGGCGATCGCCTAAGTGGTCGTTATTGCGCGCTGCAAACCGTCGATCAAAGTGAACGAGCTGCGAACGACCTGCGCCAATCTGTCGAAAATGCCACCGCGCGGGACGAATCTTCGCCCGACGGCCCTGCTCGCTGCGAATTTGCAGCCCTGTATTGGTTTACAGGAGATTGATATCGTAGCCGCGCTTTGAGACCATGGCTCCCAACAAGCAGCCTGTTAAGGGCACCATGCCGGGGGAGCGCCATGCCGATCGTCCATGCCGACCGCCTCACGCGCATCAGCGCAGCGCTGCTTCGGGTTGCCGGGGCTTCCGAGGAAGAGGCCGACGCGGTCGCAAACGGCTGCGTCAACGCCAATCTCGCCGGCCACGATTCCCACGGCGTGATCGCCATTCCCACCTATGTTGACCGGATCAAGGCCGGCCACATCGTGCCCGGCGCCAGATGGACCATCGTGCAGGAATCGCCGACGACGACCGTGATCGACGGCCAGTGGGGTTTTGGCTTCCACGTCAACGCCAAGGCGATGGCGCTGACGATCGAGAAAGCGAAGACGGCGAATGTCGCCGCCTGCACCGTGTTCCGGCAAAGCCATGTCGGCCGCCTCGCCGCCTATCCGCTGATGGCAATGCGCGAAGGCATGATCGGGATCGCAACGGCGGATTCCGGCCGTTCGCCGAAGCATGTGGCGCCATTCGGCGGCAAGGAGGCACGGCTCGGCACCAATCCGATCTCGATCGCGGTGCCGTCCGACCTCGATGCGCCGTTCTACCTGGACATGGCGACCTCTGCGGTCGCGGCCGGCAAGATCCAGCTCGCGGTCGCCCGCGGCGAGGAAATCCCGCCGGGGTGGATCATCGATGCCGAGGGACGGCACACTACCGATCCAACCCAGTATCGCAAGGGCGGCGCGCTGCTGCCGCTCGGCGGCACCGAGAGCTACAAGGGCAGCGGCCTCGCCGCAATGGTCGAGGTCCTGTGCGGCCTGCTCACCGGCCTCGGTTTCGGCGTCGAGCCCACGGGCCGGCACAATGACGGCTGCTTCATGGCCGTGTTCAACGTCGCCGCGTTTCGCCCGCTGCAGGATTTCAAGCGCGAGGTCGCCGAGTTCGCACACTATCTCAAATCGACCCCGCCCTCCGAGGGCAGCAAGGGCGTGTTCTATCCCGGTGAGATCGAGGGCTTGCGTGAGCAGCAGCGCCTGCGCGACGGCATCGAGATCGAGGATGCGACCTGGGAAAAACTGCGCGCGCTGGCGCGCGAGTACAGGCTCGACACGGTCCTCGACCTGGCCTGACGGATTTCGGCCTGACGCAATTCGGAGAACAGCAGCATGACGCGGCAGATGGTACTGGTCGGCTTCCTTCAGGCCCAGAACTGCACGAATTTGCCGAGTTCGTGGCGCCATCCGGACTCGCGCGACGATTCGATGTCGGCAGACTACTATCAGGAGATCGCCAAAATCCTCGAAGCCGGCAAGTTCCACATGGCCTTCTTCGACGACCGGCTGGCGATGCCGGACCGCTACGGCAACGATCACGCCCACACCGTCGAATATGGCATCCGCTGCGTGAAGATGGATCCGCTGATCGTGCTGACCACGATGGGCATGGCTACGGAGAAGCTCGGGTTGGGGGCGACCGGCTCGACGACTTATTTCGAACCTTTCGATATCGCCCGTCGCTTCGCAACGCTCGACCTGATGTCCGGCGGACGCGCCGGGTGGAACGTCGTCACCTCGCTCAACGACGGCGAAGCACACAACATGGGGCGCGACTCCCATCCCGAACATGATTCCCGCTACGACCGCGCCGACGAATTCATGGAGGTCGTGCTCGGCCATTGGGATACCTGGGAAGACAGCGCACTCATCATGGACAAAAAGAGCGGCCGCTTTGCCGATCCGGCCAAGGTGAAGCGGCTCGATCACAAGGGCCCATTCTACAAGTCCCGCGGTCCCTTCACGGTGCCCCGCTCCGACCAGGGCCATCCCGTGATCATCCAGGCCGGCGCGTCCGGCCGCGGCCAGCGCTTTGCAGGACGATGGGGTGAGGTGATCTTCACCGCCGCGCGCAACCTCGCCGCCGCCAAGGAAGGCTATGCGGCGGTGCGTAACGAGGCCGCGAAAGCCGGTCGGGATCCGGAGGCGATGTTCCTCTGCAACCTGACGACACCAGTCTGCGCCGCGACCAAAGCCGAGGCCGAAGACAAGATGGCGTTGATCAACAAGCTGCCGCTGCAGATCGATGCGCTGTCGCTGCTGGCCGAAGCGCTCAACTACGACTTCGCCTCCAAGGATCTCGACGAGCCGCTGACGACTGAGGAGTTGAAGAGCATGCAGGGCATTCTGGGCATCCGCGACGGCGTGCTCAAGAACTCCGGCAAAAGCAATCCGAGCGCGCGCGACTTCGTCACCTTCTCTGGCCGCGGTCAGGTCCAGGATGCGATGGTCGGCGGTCCCAAGGAGATCGCGGACAAGCTCGAAGAAATGTTCGTCGAGCGCGGCTGCGACGGTTTTGTCATCGCCGCGACCTATGTGCCCGGCTCCTATGCCGATTTCGTGCAACATATCGTCCCGGAATTGCAGCGGCGCGGATTGTTCCAGAAGGAGTATCGCGGCAAGACGCTGCGGGAAAATCTCGGGCTCAAGCGCCCGGCAGCCGGCGACTGGAAAGTGCAGCCGCGCGATGCCGCGGAATAACAACGGAGACACGGCATGCGCTGGCTGAAATTCACCGCCGGGGACAAGACGTCTTGGGGAATCGTCGAGGGTGACCAGGTCACCGCCATCGATGGCGATCCCTTCGGCGAATGGCAACGCACCTCGCAGACCCATCCGCTTGGCGACGTTAAAATCGAGCTGCCGTTGATTCCGCGCACTTTCTACTGCGTCGGCTTGAACTATCTGAAGCACCTGAAGGAGGCCGCCGACAAGCGCGGCGAAGTGCCAGCGGTGCCGGACAGACCCGAGATCGGCTATCGCGCCCAGAATGCGCTGATCGCACACGACGAGGATGTGGTGATCCCGTCCTTTGCGACGGACAAGATCCACTACGAAGGCGAGATCGTCGTGGTCATCGGCAAGAAGGTCAAGCATCTCACCAAGCAGAATGCGATGGATTGCGTGTTCGGCTACACCATCGGCAACGACGTCAGCGAACGAAGCTGGCAGAAGGCCGACCGCAGCTTGTGGCGCTCGAAGAACGCCGACACGTTCAAGCCGATGGGCCCGTGGATCGAGACCGAGGCCGACCTCGACAAGATGGAAACGATCGTCCGGGTCAACGGCAAGGAGACCAACCGCTTCCACACCAACGACATGATCTTTGGCGTGGTGCCGTTCCTAGTCGAGCTGACCAAGTATTTTACGCTATGGCCGGGCGATGTGATCTGGATGGGCACGGATGGTGCCTCGCCTGATATCAAGCACGGCGACGTCGTGGAGATCGACATCACCGGCATCGGCACGCTGCGGAACAGGTTCGTGCGGGAGGAGCGGTGATCCTCATCCTGAGGAGCTTGCGAAGCAAGCGTCTCGAAGGATGAAGGCGCCCGGTTGTGGCGTCGCGCTTCGAGACGGCCGCTACGCGGCCTCCTCAGCACAAGCTCAAAACGGCAGCGCGACGCCCGTCTTGATCTCCTTCAGCACCACGTTGCTTCTGACATAGCGGATGCCGGGAATGCGGAACATGAAGTCGTCGAGGAATCTGTTGTACGCCGCCATATCCTGCACGACGACACGCAAATGGTAATCGGCATCGCCCGTGGTCGCAAAGCACTCCAGCACCTCACGCCGCGTGGTCACCCGCGCGACGAACTCGTCGACGAATTTTGCGTCGTGCCGTTCCAGCGAGACGTGGAGGATCGCGGACATCGCAAAGCCGGCCTGCTCGCGCGCGACCAGGGCCGCATAGCCCCGGATGGCACCGCTCTCCTCCAGCGCGCGCACCCGGCGCCAGCATGCCGAAGTCGACATGCCGACTGCGTCGGCGAGCTGCTGGTTGGTGGCGCGGCCGTCCTTCTGAAGATAGGCGAGAATCCGCGCGTCCTGGTCTTCGATCATGGAAACCACCAAAATGGATTAATCTACCTTCCCGTAGATTGTTTTGGATAACTCTACCATAATAGGTACGCTATTCGGAAAGAAAGGTAAGACCTACCAGTTGCCCAGGCTTACTCTTCTCCCATCCGGCAAGGATGCCGTGGGGAGGTCCGCATGGACGCCATTTCGTCTCTCGATCCTTACGAGCTTTCCGACCGCTACGATCGCGAACGGGGCCGCGTCTTCCTCACCGGCACGCAGGCCATCGTCCGCATCGCGCTCGACCAGGTGCGGCGCGACCGTGCCGCGGGGCTGAACACGGCGGGCTTCATCTCAGGCTATCGCGGCTCGCCACTCGGCGGGATCGACCTCGAGCTGTGGCGCATCCACGAGCGACTGAAGCGGGACCGCATCGAATTCCTCCCCGCAGTGAACGAAGATCTTGCCGCGACCGCCGTGCTCGGCTCACAACAGGTCGAGACGCAAGCCGACCGCGAGGTCGATGGCGTGTTCGGTCTCTGGTACGGCAAGGGCCCCGGCGTCGATCGCTCCGGCGATGCGCTGAAACACGGCAACGCCTACGGCTCCTCACCGCATGGCGGCGTTCTGGTGGTCGCCGGCGACGACCATGGCTGCGTCTCGTCCTCGATGCCGCACCAGTCCGACGTCGCCTTCATGAGCTGGTTCATGCCGACGCTCCACCCCGCAAGCGTCAGCGAATATCTCGAATTCGGTGAATATGGCTACGCGCTGAGCCGCTTCACCGGCATGTGGGTCGGCTTCAAGGCGATCTCTGAGATCGTGGAATCCGGCGCGTCCGTCGCGCTGCGCCCACCGCGGGCCTTCCACCCGCCAGACTTCACGCCGCCACCCGGCGGCCTGCACTATCGCTGGCCCGATCTGCCCGGCCCGCAGATCGAGGAGCGGCTGGAGGCGAAGAAGCACGCGGTCTACGCCTTCGCAAAGGCTAATCCGATCGATCGTCACATCTACGACATCCCGGACGCCACCTACGGCATCGTCACCACGGGCAAGGCCCATCTCGATCTGATGGAAGCGCTGCGGCTGATGGGTCTCGACGAAGCGGACTGCCGCAGCATCGGCATCGACATCTACAAGGTCGGCATGGTCTGGCCGCTGGCGCTGCATGACGCGATGGCGTTCGTGAGGGGCAAGCGCGAGATCCTTGTCGTCGAGGAGAAGCGCGGCATCATCGAAAGCCAGTTCAAGGAATATTTTTACGATTATCCGGGCGAAAAACCCGAGCGCATGGTCGGTAAGCATGACGAGCAAGGGGCGCGGCTGATCTCCTGGATCGGCGAATTGTCACCGCGTGCGCTCGCTGGGGTGCTCGCACGCCGTCTCGATCCGATGTTCCCAGGCCTCAATCTCGCCGCACGCGCAGCCGGCTTGATGCCTGAGGCCTCGCGCACGATCAACGTCAGCGGTGCGACGCGTACGCCCTATTTCTGCTCGGGCTGCCCGCACAATACATCGACGAAAGTGCCCGAGGGTTCGAAGGCGCTGGCCGGCATCGGCTGTCATTTCATGGCCAGCTGGATGGACCGCGAGACATCGTCCCTGATCCAGATGGGAGGCGAAGGCGTGAATTGGGCCGCCTCGTCACGCTTCACCGGCAACAAGCACGTGTTCCAGAATCTGGGCGAAGGCACCTATTATCATTCGGGTTCGATGGCGATCCGGCAGGCGATCGCCGCCAAGGCCAACATCACCTACAAGATCCTGTTCAACGATGCCGTGGCGATGACCGGCGGCCAACCCGTCGACGGCCCAATCAGCGTCCACGCTATCGCGCACAGCGTCCGCGCCGAGGGCGTTGCGCGCATCGCGCTGGTGTCGGACGATCCGGCGCAATTTCCGCCAGGCGATCTTCCGGTCGGCGTGTCCCTCCATCCGCGCGAGAAGATGGACAGCGTGCAGCGCGAGCTGCGCGATATTCCCGGCGTCTCGGTGCTGATCTATCAGCAGACCTGCGCGACAGAGAAACGGCGTCGCCGCAAGCGTGGACAGATGATCGATCCCAAACGCTTCGCCTATATCAACGATCTCGTCTGCGAAGGCTGCGGCGACTGCTCGGTCGAATCCAACTGCCTCAGCGTCGAGCCCAAGGAGACGCCGTTCGGCCGGAAGCGCCGGATCAACCTCTCATCCTGCAACAAGGACTTTTCCTGCCTCAACGGGTTCTGCCCGAGCTTCGTCACCGTCGAGGGCGCGGGGCGCCGGAAGAAGGGCGCGAGCCGGATCGACGCGGTCGGCCACGCGGCCACGCTTCCCCTGCCCGCGCCCGCAACGCTCGACCGTCCCTATGATCTGCTCGTCACCGGCGTCGGCGGCACCGGCGTGATCACGGTCGGCGCGCTGATCGGCATGGCGGCCCACCTCGAAGGAAACGGTGTCTCGGTGCTGGATTTTACCGGCTTTGCGCAGAAATTCGGGCCGGTGCTGAGCTACATCCGGTTGGCCGCATCTCCCGACGCATTGCACCAGGTCCGTATCGACCAGGGCGCGGCCGATGCGCTGATCGGCTGCGACCTCGTCGTCAGCTCCTCGCCGAAGGCGTCCGGCACCTATCGAAAAGGTATGCGCGCCGCGGTCAACACCGCGGAGATGCCGACCGGCGACGTCGTCCGCTTCCGTGACGCCGATCTCGCCTCACCCGCCCGCCTGCGTGCGATCGGCCAGGTGATCGGCGACGGCAATCTCGACACCATCAACGCCAATGCGCTGGCCGAGCGCCTGCTCGGCGATGCCGTCTATGCCAATATCGTCATGCTGGGCTTTGCCTGGCAGCGCGGGCTGCTGCCGGTCTCGCTGTCGGCGCTGTTGCGCGCGATCGAGCTCAACGGCGTCGGGGTCGAAAGCAACAAGCAGGCTTTCGCCTGGGGCCGGATTGCAGCCGCCGATCCCGACTTCTTGCCGAAGGTGGACGAAGCGCCGAAGGCCGAGACGCTCGACCAGCTGATCGACCGCCGCGCCGACTTCCTCACGGCTTATCAGAACGATGCCTACGCAGCGCGCTATCGAGAGCGCGTTGCAAGTGTTCGCCATGCCGAAGCCAGCCTGATTAGCGAGGCATTGACCGAGGCGGTCGCGCACGCCCTGTTCAAGCTGATGGCCTACAAGGATGAGTACGAGGTGGCGCGCCTGCACATGCAGACCGGCTTCCTCGACGAGTTGAAAGGCGAATTCGAAGGCGAATTCAGCATCCAATATCACCTTGCCCCGCCGTTCCTGCCGTCGAAGCGCGATGCCCGCGGACGTCCGCGCAAGCACGCCTTCGGACAGTGGATCCAAATGCCGCTCGCCATGCTGGCGCGGGTGAAGGGATTGCGCGGGACGCCGTTCGATCCGTTCGGCTACACGGCGGAGCGGCGCGCCGAGCGGGAACTCATCACCTGGTACGATGGCGTCATCAAACGGCTGCTCGGCGGACTCGACGCGGCGCATCTGCCAAGCCTGGTCGCCATTGCAAAAGCGCCGATGGATATCCGGGGCTACGGGCCGGTTAAGGACGCCGCGATCGGGAAGGTGAAGGCCGAGGTTGAACGGCTGTTCGCCGAGCTCGATGCGCCATCACCTGCAAGGATGCGCGCCTACGGTTGACGGAGCGCCGACGAGGCTTCAGCCTCTGGAGCCGAGGGGCGCCCTGATGGCGCACCTGCAACCGGGTGACGCCTCATGGATTTCGACCAGTTGACCCTGACCCAGGCTGTGGCCGACCTCCGCGCCGGAAAAGTCACGAGCACCGCGCTCACGACGGAAGCTCTCGCCCGCGCCAAGGCCAATGCCGATCTGAATGCCTTCGTCACCCTGGACGAGGCCGGCGCTCTGAAGGCTGCGGCCGCATTCGACGCGAACGACAACAAGGACAAGCCGCTCGGCGGTGTTCCCATCGTGATCAAGGACAATATCGAGGTCACGGGGCTCCCCTGCAGCGCAGGAACGCCGGCGCTGAAGCATTACGTTCCGAGGGCCGACGCGCCGGTGGTCGCAAAATTGCGCGCGGCGGGCGCGGTCATCATCGGCAAGACCAGCATGCACGAGCTCGCCTTCGGCATCTCCGGCTACAACACCGCATTCAAGACCGGCGCGGAGTTCGGCGTGCGCAACGCCTATGACCGCACCCTGATCGCGGGCGGCTCCTCCTCAGGAACGGGCGTCGCGATCGGCGCGCGGATCGTCGCGGGCGGGCTCGGCACCGACACTGGCGGATCGGTCAGGGTCCCCGCCGCACTGAATGGATGTGCCTCGCTGCGTCCGACGGTCGGACGCTATCCGCAAGCTGGCATCGCGCCGATCTCGCACACCCGCGACACCGCGGGCCCGATGGCGGCGACCGCGGCGGATGTCGAACTCCTCGACCGCGTCATAGCAGGTGGCAAAGCCGTTCAGGCGGCCGATCTGAAGCAGATGCGAATCGGCATCGTGAGGTCGATGCTGACAAATCTCGACGCTGACACCGACGCCGCTTTCCAGGCAGCAGTGGCGAAGATGAAAGCGCAGGGTGTCACGATGGTCGAGATCGAAATGCCGCAACTGGCCGAGTTCAATGGCCAGGTCAGCTTTCCGGTCGCGCTGTACGAAGCCTATGACGATCTGGTCGCCTATCTCGACCACACCGGCACGGGCCTCAGCATCGAGGCGCTGGCAAGGGACATCTCCAGCGCCGACGTCAAGGGCACCTATGATGGCCTGGTGATCCCGCGCAAACTGCCTGCCCCCGATGGCGCGCTGGTTGACGCCAAGCCGATCTATGACGCCGCGATCAATAGTGCACGCCCCGCGCTCCAGGTGCTTTACAGCAGGACTTTCGCCGACAACCGGCTCGATGCCATCGCCTTCCCGACCACCCCGCGCGTCGCCATTGCCTCCAATCCGGATTCCAGCAGCCTCGAGAATTTCGGGTTGTTCATCCAGAACACCGATCCCGGCAGCAATGCCGGCATTCCCGGCATCCAGATCCCGATTGCGCTCGGCGCGGTCAGCAAACTTCCGATCGGACTCGAGCTGGATGGCCCTGCAGGCAGCGACCGCCGCCTGCTTGCGCTCGGCATGGCGCTTGAAAAAGTGTTCGGACGGCTGCCGGCGCCACCCCGCTCATGAATAGGGATTGATCAGCTTCTGCTGCTCTGCGCTGTGATGCACGAGCATGTCGATAAAGGTCCTGACCTTCGCCGACAGATGATGCCGGTGCGGATAGACCGCGTTCATCGACATCTCGACGGGACGATATTCGGGCAGAAGGCGAACGAGATGACCGGCTTCGAGATCGCCCTGGACGAGAAAACCGGCCATCAGGCAGACGGCAGCGCCTTCCAGCGCCACCTTTCGCAAGGCCTCACCGCTGTTGGTGATAAAGCTGCCGGAGATGCGCACCGATGCCGGCGTGCCCTTGCGATCGAAGAAGCGCCAATCTTCGCCGAACGGATAATTCAAGTGACGGGCGCAATTGTGCGCGGTGAGCTCATCGAGCTTCTGCACGCGACCGTGCCTTTCGAGGTAGTCGTGCGAGCAGCACAGCACGTGCCGCCAGGTTGCGAGGCTGCGAACGATCAGGCTCGAATCCGGCGGCGCGGTCATGCGCAGAGCAACGTCATAGCCTTCTTCGATGAGGTCGATTTCGGCCTCGCCCATCCGCAGATCGATCTTGAGCTCCGGATAGGTCGACAGGAGCTTCGCCACCACGGGCGCAACGAACGGCACCATGTGCGTGGCGACGTGGATCCGTAGCGTGCCGCGGGGCACCGACTGCAATTCGCTCGCGATATCGTCGGCCTGTTTGATTTCGGCGAGTATCTGGATGCAGCGGTCGTAATAGGCCTTGCCGATGTCGGTGAGGCTGACCTTGCGCGTGGTGCGCTGAAGCAGCCTCACGCCGAGCCGGTCTTCCAGCGCCTGGACGTGATTGCTCACCACGGTGGTCGACATGTTGAGCTTGCGAGCTGCTGCAGAGAAGCCGCCGGTCTCGACCACCCGGCTGAAGACTTCGAGACTGGTCAATCGGTCCATGCCGACTGATTATCCGCTCTTGAGAGATAATCGCAAGGAATTCCGTCCGATTATCCATCAAACCGCTCCTGCGGCAGCGCGGATGCGTTAGCCGCAATCCCTCGACAGGCGCGGCAATCGCTCTGGGGCAGTCGTACCTCCGGCTCGATAGATCATACGGGCCAAGGCGAGATCCCGGGACTATCCACTGTCAGCGGATAATCCTTTCGGCATTTCGCTGATTATCGATCGGACGAGGAAGACCGATAGTCTGGGTCAGCCGAAGGAGACTGCCATGTCCGAGATGCCCCGCACCAAAAACTTTCAGCAAGCGACTGAAATACCGCAAGCTACCCCGACGGCGCCGGTGCGTGGTCCCGCCCGGAATACGGTCCGGCGGGCGGCGCTGGCGCTCGCGTTCCTTGCGGGCACGGCTGCGGTTGTCCATTACGGACACGACTACTGGGTCAACGGCCGTTATCTCGAGACAACCGACGACGCCTATGTGAAGGCCGACTCCACGATCATCGCGCCAAAGGTCTCGGGCTACATCGCCAAGGTGCTGGTCAGCGACAACGAAAAGGTCAAAGCGGGCCAGCTGCTGGCGAAGATCGACGACCGCGACTTCAAGGCGGCGCTCAATCAGGCCCGCGCCGATGTCGCTGCGGCGGAAGCGGCAGTGCGGAACCTCGACGCCCAGCTCGAACTCCAGCAGCCGATCATCGAGCAGAGCACAGCCGATGTCGCTGCTGCGGACGCGAATCTGAAATTTGCGCAGGAGGAGCGCGCCCGCTACGACGACCTGATGAAGTCGGGCTCCGGCACGATTCAGCGCGCGCAACAGACTGACGCCGCGTTGCGCGCCAGCAACGCGCAACTGCAACATGCCAGGTCGGGCCTCGTGGCCGCGCAACGCAAGGTCGACGTGCTCACGACCCAGCGCGCGCAGGCTACTGCCCAGCTCGAACATGCGCGTGCGGTCGCGGAGCAGGCGACGCTCAATCTCTCCTACACCGAGATTACCGCGCCGGTCGACGGAACGGTCGGCGCCCGCTCACTGCGCGTGGGACAGTTCGTGCAGGCCGGCACGCAATTGATGGCGGTGGTGCCGCTCGATGCGGTCTATGTCGTGGCGAATTTCAAGGAGACGCAGCTCACACATGTCCGCGCCGGCCAGCCGGTCGAGCTGCACGTCGACAGTTTCCGCAACCAGACCCTGCGCGGCCATGTCGACAGCCTGTCGCCGGCGAGCGGCCTTGAATTCGCATTGCTGCCGCCCGACAACGCCACCGGCAATTTCACCAAGATCGTGCAACGGGTGCCGGTGAAGATCGTGCTCGACGACCACAGCCTGACCGGCCTGCTGCGCCCCGGCATGTCCGCGGTGCCGACCGTCGACACCAAGCAGACCGTGCTGGCCGAGCGTGAGACGGCGAAGCATCTCGCCGACAACGCGGCCCGTCCGAACGGCGGTTGAAGCCGGAAAGGTCCGGCGGGACTATCAAGTCCTACCGGATGATCCTTCCCAAACTTGGTCGATTATCGAAACGAACTGCCTGATCCATCCTGTCTCCGTAACCGAGACGAGGCTTCCATGAGCACGCTCCAACCGACCGTTAATACCACGGCCGATATCCCCGCTCCCGTCGCGGCCCCCGCAACGCCCGCCGTCTCGACCAAGACCTGGATCGCCGTGATCGGCGCGACGCTCGGCGCCTTCATGGCGGTGCTGAACATCCAGATCGTCAATGCCTCACTCGCCGATATCCAGGGCGCGATCGGCGCCGGCATTGATGACGGCGGCTGGATCTCGACCTCCTATCTGATCGCGGAGATCGTGGTGATCCCGCTGTCCGGCTGGCTGGCGCAGGTGTTCTCGATCCGCATCTATCTCCTCACCAATGCGGTCCTGTTCCTGGTCCTGTCAGCCGCCTGTGCGTTGGCGCAAGACCTGCCGCAGATGATCGTGCTGCGGGCGGTGCAAGGGTTTACCGGCGGCGTGCTGATTCCGATGGCGTTCACACTCATCATCACATTGCTGCCGCGCGCCAAGCAACCCGTGGGCCTTGCGCTGTTCGCGCTGTCGGCGACGTTCGCGCCCGCGATCGGCCCGACCATCGGCGGCTATCTCACCGAGAATTTTGGCTGGCAGTACATCTTCTATGTCAACGTTGTCCCCGGCACGATCATGGTCGGCATGCTCTGGTACGCGCTCGATGCAAAGCCCATGAAGCTGTCGTTGCTGCGCGACGGCGACTGGGCCGGCATCATCACCATGGCGATCGGATTGTCGGCGCTGCAGACCGTGCTCGAGGAAGGCAACAAAGACGACTGGTTCGGCTCGCCCTTCATCGTCAAGCTGTCCGTCATCGCGGCCGTGGCGCTGAGCGCCTTCCTGATCATCGAGCTCACCGTGAAGAAGCCGCTCCTGAACCTGCGTCTGCTGGTCCGCCGCAATTTCGGCTTCGGCATGCTCGCGAATTTCCTGCTGGGAATCGCGCTCTACGGCTCGGTGTTCATCCTGCCGCAATATCTGGCCCGCATCCAGGGCTACAATGCCGAGCAGATCGGCATGGTGCTGGCTTGGACCGGCCTGCCGCAGCTGGTGCTGATCCCGCTGGTCCCGCGGTTGATGCAGAAGCTCGATGCGCGGCTCATCATCGGCGTCGGCTTCGTCCTGTTCGCGGCCTCCAACTTCATGAACATCTACATGACCGGCAACTATGCCGCCGATCAATTGCTCTGGCCCAATGTGGTTCGTGCGATCGGCCAGGCGCTGGTAATGGCGCCGCTGTCTGCGGTGGCGACCTCAGGCATCGAACCGGAGAACGCGGGCTCGGCCTCCGGCCTGTTCAACATGATGCGCAACCTCGGCGGCGCCGTCGGCATCGCGCTGTTGCAGACCCTGCTGACCAAGCGCGAGCAGTATCACTCCAACGTGCTGATGCAGTCAGTCTCGCTGTTCGAGCAGGCGACGCGGACGCGGCTGGAACAGCTCACCCAATACTTCGTCAATCACGGCATTCTCGATCGGGCGGACGCGTTGCATCGCGCCTATGTTGCGATCGGCCATATCGTGCAGAAGCAGGCCTATATCCTCGCCTTCAGCGACACCTTCTATCTGCTCGGCGTGGCACTGATCGTCGCGCTGATCGCCACCCTCTTCCTGAAGAAGGCCGGCCCCGCCTCGGCCGGCGGCGCCCACTGACATCACCCCAGCAAGCAAGGAGAACGACCATGAAACCCCGCATGAATTTCTACCAGGCCGCACCCGACACGATGAAGGCGCTGATGGCACTGGAAGAGCAGATCCAGTCGACGGGCCTCGAGAAATCGCTGATCGAGCTCGTCAAGATCCGCGCGTCGCAGATCAACGGCTGCGCCTTCTGCATCAACATGCACACCGAGGACGCCCGCAAGCGCGGCGAGACCGAGCAGCGCATCTATCTGCTCAACGCTTGGCGCGAATCGCCGCTCTACACCGACCGCGAGCGCGCCGCGCTGGCCTGGACGGAATCAGTGACGCTGATCGCCGAGACGCACGCGCCTGATGACGTCTACGAGCAGGTCCGCGCGCAATTCTCCGATGCGGAGACGGTGAACCTGACCATGCTGATCGGCGCCATCAGTGCCTGGAACAGGCTAGCGATCGCGTTCCGTGCGGTTCACCCGGTAAAGGTGAAGGCGTCGGTGGCGTGAGGTGCTGACGCATGAGGCCAAACTGCCTCAATACATTCGCCTGTCATGCCCCGGCTTAACCGGGGCATCCAGTACGCCGCGGCTTCTCGAGTCCAGCACTCCCGTCACGGAGTACTGGATCGCCCAGTCAAGCCGGGCGATGACGGCGGTGGGTAGCTTAAACCGCCGTCGCCTTCGCGAACTCCACGTAGATCTCGCGCAGCCGCATGGCGATCGGGCCGGGCTTGCCGTCGCCGACCTTCTTGCCGTCGATCGCAACCACCGGCTGGACGAACAGCGACGCCGAGGTGGCGAAGGCTTCCTTGGCGGCGAGCGCCTCGGCGACCGTGAAGGAACGCTCTTCGACGCGGAGCTGACGCTCTTCCGCCAGCGCCACCACCGCCTTGCGGGTGCAGCCCGGCAGGATCGCGTTGGAGTTCTTGCGGGTCACGATGACGTCGTCCTGGGTCAGGATGAACGCTGAAGACGAACCGCCTTCGGTGACGTAACCGTCTTCCAGCATCCAGGCTTCGCCCGCACCGGCCTCGGCCGCGGCCTGCTTTGCCAGCACTTGCGCCAGCAATGCTACGCTCTTGATGTCACGCCGCTCCCAGCGGATGTCGGGCACGGTGATCACATTGATGCCGGTCTTGGCCGAGGCGGCGTTGATGATGTCCTTCTCCGACGTGAACATCACCAGGCTCGACTTGACGTCGCCCTTGGGGAAGGCGAAGTCGCGGCCCTTGTCGGCGCCGCGGGTGACCTGGAGATAGACGAGGCCGTTCTCGACCTTGTTGCGTGCAATCAGCTCCTGCTGGATCTCGGTGATGCGCTCGACCGTCTCCGGGAGCCTCAGCTTGATCTCGCCGACCGAGCGCTCCAGCCGCGCCAGATGCGAGGCATTGTCGACCAACTTGCCGTCGAGCACGGCCGAGACCTCATAGATGCCGTCGGCGAACAGGAAGCCGCGATCGAGGACCGAAATTTTGGCGTCCGAAAGCGGGACGAATGAGCCGTTGACATAGGCGATCGGATCCAAGGCAGGTCTCCTGGCGGGAATAGGGATTACCCGCTGGTATAAGGGATTTGTCGGTGCCACGAAACCCTCAACCCGTCATTCCCGACCGGCGCCAGGAGGCACGTCGCGGAATGACAGTGGGATCAATGCGACAGAATCTTCGACAAGAACTTCTGCGCGCGGTCGCTGCGGGGCTTGCCGAAGAAATCGTCCTTCGGGGCGTCCTCGACGATCTCGCCGCGGTCCATGAAGATCACGCGGTTGGCGACCTTGCGGGCAAAGCCCATCTCGTGCGTCACGACCATCATGGTCATGCCCTCATGGGCGAGGTCTACCATGACGTCGAGCACCTCGCTCACCATTTCGGGGTCGAGCGCCGAGGTCGGCTCGTCGAACAGCATGACGATGGGATCCATCGCGAGCGCGCGGGCGATCGCCACGCGCTGCTGCTGGCCGCCGGACAGGTTCGCGGGAAATTTTTGCGCCTGTTCCTTCAGGCCGACCCGCTCCAGCAGCTGCATGCCTTTCGCCACCGCCTTGTCGCGCGACCGGTCGAGCACCTTCTGCTGCGCGAGGCAGAGATTATCAATGATCTTCAGATGCGGAAACAGCTCGAAGTGCTGAAAAACCATGCCGACACGCGCGCGCAGCTTGGGCAGATTGGTCCTGGGGTCGTTGACCTTAGTGCCATCGACGCTGATGTCGCCTTTCTGGAATGGCTCCAGCGCGTTGACGCATTTGATCAGCGTCGACTTGCCTGATCCCGAGGGACCGCAGACCACGACCACCTCGCCCTTGGCGACGCTGGTGGTGCAGTCGGTCAGCACCTGGAAGGCCGGGCTGTACCATTTGTCGACGTGGCTGATCTCGATCATGGCAAACTCTATCGAATGATGGCGATGCGCGCCTGCAGGCGGCGAACGCCGAAGGACGCAATACAGGAGATGGTGAAGTAGACGATCGCTGCGAATAGATACATTTCGACCAGACGGCCGTCGCGCTGCGCGACCTTGCTAGCCGCACCGAGGAAATCGGTGATCGACAGCACATAGACCAGTGAGGTGTCCTGGAACAGCACGATGGTCTGCGTGATCAGGACCGGCAGCATGTTGCGGAAGGCCTGCGGCAGAACGACGTAGCGCATGGTCTGGGCGTAGGTCAGGCCGAGCGCGTTGGCTGCGGCCGGCTGGCCGCGCGAGATCGACTGGATGCCGGCACGCATGATCTCGGAGAAGTACGCGGCCTCGAACATGATGAAGGTGATGAGTGAGGACGCGAACGCGCCGACACTGATCGGACGCGACGCGCCAGTTACCCATTGCCCGATATAGGGCACCAGGAAGTAGAACCAGAAGATCACCAGCACCAGCGGCAGCGAGCGCATGAAGTCGACATAGACGCCCGCGATGCGGCCCAGCACCTTGTAGCCGGACAGCCGCATCAGCGCGATCGCCGTGCCGAAGACGAGGCCGCCGAGTGCAGCAAGCCCGGTCAGCATCAGCGTGAACGTCATGCCCTCATAGAATAGATAGGGCAGCGTGCGGATGATGACCCCGAAATCAAAATTGCTGAACATGGCGCTACTTCCCCGTGATGTAGCCGGGGATCGCGACCCAGCGCTCGAGGAAGCGCATCGCGGTCACGACGACGGCGTTGACGAGGAGATAGAGGATGGTCGCAGCGGTGAAGGCCTCGAACACCTGGAACGAGAATTCCTGCATCGAGCGCGCCTGGCCGGTCAGTTCGAGCAAACCAATGGTGATGGCCACAGCCGTGTTCTTGATGGTGTTGAGGAACTCGGACGTCAGCGGCGGCAGGATGATGCGAAAAGCCATCGGCAGCAGGATGTAGCGATAAGCCTGCAGGGTCGTCAGGCCGAGTGCGGTCGCCGCCATCTTCTGCCCGCGCGGCAGCGATCCGATGCCGGCCTGCAACTGCACGGCGACGCGCGCCGACATGAAGAACCCGATGCCAATCGCGGCCGTCCAGAACGGCGCGTTCGGCAGTTGTTTCAGCCACAATCCCGCGGACCTTGGCAACACTTCCGGCAGCACGAAAAACCACAGGAAGAGCTGCACCAGCAGCGGCATGTTGCGGAAGAATTCAACATAGGCAAAGCCGAACCAGTACGCTCCCTTCGACGGCATTGTGCGCATCACGCCGACGATCGATCCGGTGATCAGCGCGATGATCCAGGCGAGCGCACCCGTCTTGAGGGTCAGCACCAGGCCCGACAACAGCATGTCGAGATAGGTGCCGGTCCCCATCGGGTTCGGCTGGAAAAAGATTCCCCAGTTCCAGTTGTAGTTCACGTGTCCCCCGCGCGAACGCGCCAGTCATCGATGTCCTGGCGCCTATGCAAATGTCCGGCCATCCTGGAGTCAAGATGGCCGGACACGATCCCGATCGAAAGATCGAGGTTATAGCTTACTTATAATCGTCCGGGTTTGGCGAGTCCGTCGGCTTGGCAAACTCGTTCTTCAGTTCGGCCGAGATCGGCGTGTTGAGATTGAGGCCCTTCGGCGGGATCTTCTGCGTGAACCACTTGTCGTAGATCTTCTGGCCCTCGCCGGAGGTGTAGAGCGCAGCGGTCGCCGCGTCGACGACCTTCTTGAAGGCCGCGTCGTCCTTGCGCAGCATGATGCCGTAGGGCTCAGGCTTGGAGAACGCGTCCTTGGAGATGACGTAGTCATCGGGCGACTTCGAGCCGGCAACGAGGCTCGCGAGCAGGATATCATCCATCACGAAGGCGACCGCACGGTCGGTCTCGACCATCAGGAAGGCCTCGGCGTGGTCCTTGGCCGGAATGATGTTTGCGCCGAGGCTTTTTGCAACATTGGCCTCGGTGAGCTGTTTGATGTTGGTGGTGCCGGCAGTGGAAACCACCGATTTTCCCTTGAGGTCGTCAATCGCCTTCAGGCCACTCGACTTCTTGAAGACGTAGCGGCTGGCGGTCAAATAATGGGTGTTGGTGAAGGCAACCTGCTTCTGGCGCTCGGCATTGTTGGTGGTCGAGCCGCATTCGAGATCGATGGTGCCGTTCGCCATCAGCGGGATCCGGGTCGCCGAGGTCACCGGATTGAGCTTGACCTCGAGCTTGTCGAGCTTGAGCTCCTTCTTCACGGCGTCGACGATCTTGTAGCAGATGTCCATCGCGTAGCCGATGGGCTTCTGGTTGTCGTCGAGATAAGAGAACGGGATCGAGGAGTCGCGGAAGCCGAGCGTAATGGCGCCGGTGTCCTTGATGTTCTTGAGCGTGCCGGTCAGCTCCTCGGCCCCGGCCTGGCCGACGGCGAAGGTCGCGGCGAGCGCGAGGCCGATGCTACGGAAATGTTTCACGTTTTGGTCCCCTTTCAGGATGATGCCGGCGGGATGCAAGCACAAATTGGGTTGGAATAGAATGTGACTTTTGGCTGGATCGCGGCTCCGGTTAACGGCTCAGGCCGGCGGGCGCGTTAGCGGGCTTGTTAGCGGGCTTGGCAATTCCCCGAGATCCCAGAACAGGCCGGCCATCACCGTCAAGGCCTCTTCGGTCAATGGCAGCAGGATGTGCTCATTGGGCGCATGCTGGGAGCAGCCGGGATAGGAGTGCGGCACCCAGATCGTCGGCAGGCCCAATATCTCGGAAAACACGTCATTGGGCAGCGAGCCGCCGAAATTCGGCAGCACCGCCGGCACTTTGCCGGTGGTCTCCTTCACCGAATTCGCCGCCCATGCGATCCAGGGGCTGTCGAAATCGGTGCGCGATGCCGCGAAGCTCTGTGCGGCCCGCACTTCGACCATCGGAAAACCCCTTTCGACCAGATGCGCACGGACGGCTTCGATCAGGCCGTCGACCTTGGTGCCGACCACGAAGCGCAGTTGCAGCACGGCATTGGCGTGGCCGGGAATGGCGTTGGCCGGCTTCTCGATGTTTCCCGACGACATCGCCAGCACTTCGAGCGTGTTCCAGGCATAGAGCCGCTCGGCCGCCGAAAGACCCTCCTCGCCCCAGTTCTCGGCCAACGCCGGCTCGTCCTCGGTCGGCACCACCTGCACGTCCGCAAGATAGCTTCGGATCTGGTTGGTGAGGCGCGGCGGCTTCAGCGCGTCCAGCTGAAGGCGGCCGTGGCCGTCGACCAGCGTCGAGATCGCGTTGACCAGAATGGTCGCGGGGTTGGCGAGCACACCGCCCCAATTGCCGGAGTGATGACCGCCGTCGCGAACGTTCACATCGAGATGAATGCGGATGCCGCCACGGCAGCCGAGGAATAGGGTCGGACGGTCGGCGGACAGGCGCGGCCCGTCGGAGGCCACGAACAGATCGGCCTTGAGTGCATCGCGATTGAGATCGCAGACCTTGCCGAGATCCGGCGAGCCGATCTCCTCGCCCATCTCGAGGATGAACTTGGCGTTGAAGCCGAGCTTGCCGCCGCGGGCCTCGCGCACCGCGCGGAGTGCCGCCATGTTGATGCTGTGCTGGCCCTTGTTGTCGGCGGTGCCGCGACCGTAGAGACGCGTGCCCGAAACCGTGGTGCGCCAGGGATCGCGGCCGTCGCGCCACTCGCCTTCCATCCCGTCGACGACGTCGCCATGGCCGTAGATCAGCACGGTCGGCGCCGCCTCACTTTCGTGATGTTCGGCGAACAGGAACGGCGCCTTGCCGCTGGGAGATTCGATCATCCGGCTTTCGAAATCGAGCGCGGCAAAAGCGGGCACCATCTCCTGTTCCAGATAGGCGCGCAGCTCGACGCTCCGGTTCGGATTCTGGCTCTCGGTCTGGTAGGCGACGCGGCGGTCGAGTTCGGCGAGGAACGCGCCCGATTGAAAATCGTCACGGGCGCGGGCGATGGCATCGGCTCTGGTCATTATTTTCTTTTTTAGGTTGCGAGGCGAAGGAGCATACCCGATACGGGCAGGCCTCCGAAAGTGGCGGGGACTTCGATAGTCTTGGGATTTCGTTCTTGCTCTCTTGAGATTGGCTTGCCAAGCGCGGCAGCGCCGCTGATTTTGGCCTTGCCAACGTCGCGCTATATGCAAGAACTTCGCCAAGTTCGGGCGCAGCTCTATCATTCGAAGAGCGCCCGGTACAGGGCGCCGGGGGACCATCATGGCCAAGCAGATCAGGCTCAATGCATTTGCGATGAATTGCGTCGCGCACCAATCACCGGGCTTGTGGACCCATCCGCGCGACCGCACTGCCGAATATAACCGCCTGCCCTATTGGATCGATCTTGCCAGAACGCTGGAGCGCGGCCGTTTCGACGGACTGTTCCTGGCCGACGTGCTCGGCGTCTATGACGTCTACGGCAACAGTCCTGACGCAGCCTTGCGCAACGCAGCCCAGTCGCCCTCGAACGATCCGCTGCTGCTGCTGTCGGCAATGGCCGCCGTGACGCAGAATCTCGGCTTCGGCGTCACCAGCAATCTCTCCTTCGAGCCGCCCTATCCGTTCGCGCGGCGGATGTCGACGCTCGATCATCTCACCGAGGGGCGTATCGGCTGGAACGTCGTCACCGGCTATCTCGACAGCGCCGCGCGCGGCGCCGGCAAGGACAAGCAGATCGGGCACGACGACCGCTACGAGATCGCGGACGAATATATGGAGGTCGTCTACAAGCTCTGGGAAGGGAGTTGGGAGGACGACGCCGTGCTGCGCGACCGCACGCGCGGCATCTTCACCGATCCCACAAAGGTCCATCGCGTCAACCACGAGGGCGCGAACTACCGCATCAACAACACCATCCACCTGAGCGAACCGTCGCCGCAGCGGACGCCCGTGCTGTATCAGGCCGGCACCTCGCCGCGCGGACGGCAGTTCGCGGCACGGCACGCCGAATGCGTGTTCATGTCGGGGCCGTCAGCCAAGGTGATCGCGCCGCGCGTATCGGCGATCCGTCAGGAGGCCGCCGCGTTCGGCCGCAATCCGGCGGAAATCCTGATGTTCTCGATGATGACGATCATCCTCGGGCGGACGGAAGCCGAAGCGAACGAAAAATATGCCGACTATCGCCGCCACATCAGCCCGGAAGGCGCGCTGGCGCTGATGTCGGGATGGACCGGAATCGACTTCTCCGGCTACGAGCTCGATCAGCAGGTGCGCCATGTTCAGAACGATGCCGGCCGCAGCGCACTCGATAACGTCACCCGCGCCGATCCCGATCGCGTCTGGACCGTGCGCGACGTCATCGAGCATGTCGGCGTCGGCGGCGCAGGTCCCGTCGTGGTCGGCACGCCGGAAATGGTCGCGGACAAGATCGAGGCGTGGTTCGAGGCGACCGATGTCGACGGCCTCAACGTCGCCTTCGCGATCTCACCCGGCGATTTCGAGGACATCGCCGACATGCTGGTGCCGGAGCTGACGCGACGCGGGCGGTACAAGGCGGAGTACGCGCAGGGCACGCTACGCGAGAAGCTGTTCGGCGAGGGGCGGGCGCGGCTAGGTGCGCCGCATCCGGCGGCAGGGTTCAGAGTGGGGAGAAAGGGGTAGCGCCGCTAGGTACGCTGTCATGCCCCGGCTTGACCGGGGCATCCAGTACGCCGCAACGTCTCGACTCAATCACCGCCGCCTCTGGAATACTGGATCACCCGCCTTCGCGGGTGATCACGACTGATAATGTGGCGGCACCAATGCCGCAGGTGACGCTGCCCTACAGCTTCCCGTCCACCATCACCTCGATCAGTTTCGTCCCCGGCCGGCCAAACGCCGACGCCAGCGTCGCCTTCAACTCTCGGGGATCGCTGACTTTGATTGCCTCACATCCCAGCGCCTTAGCCACGCCCGCGAAATCCACCGGCGGATCGACAAAATCCATGCCGACGTAATTGTCGTCGCCGTGGAAGGCGAGCAGGCGCTGCTTGATGATGCGGTAGCCGCCATTGTTGGCAATGACCACATTGAGCGGCAGCTTGTGATGCGCCGCTGTCCACAGCGACTGGATCGAATACATCGCGCTGCCGTCGCCGGAGAAGCAGACCACCGGGCGATCGGGATTGGCGATGCTGGCGCCGACGGAGGCCGGCAGGCCCCAGCCGATGCCGCCGGAGGCAAGGCCGTGATAGCCGAAGCGATCGCGGTGCGCACGCAAGGCCGTGATCTGGCGGCTCGAGGTGAGGCCTTCGTCCACGAGGATGGCATTAGCGGGCATGGCCTCGACCATTTGCAGCACCAGCCAGTCCGGATCGATGGGGCTGCGGTCCGCGGCCTTGCCGATCTGCTCGACCAGCGCGGTGCGCCGCGCGGTCCAGTTCCTCGGCGCGAGTTCGGTCAGCCGTTGCTTCGCGCGGCTCGCCAGGGCAGCGCCGCCCATCTCCTTCAACACCGGGATCAGCGCGCGCAGCGTTTCCTTCAAATCCGCCTTCAGCGCGATCTCAGCCCCGTAGTTCTTGGCGATCTCCCAATCGCCGAGGCCGATCTGCACGATGCCAAGGCCCTCCGGCAGCGCGTCGACCTCGCTGTAGACCGACATCCGCAAGGGATCGCCGCCGAGCGCGATCAAGAGGTCAAAGGGCGCAAGCGTGTCGCGCGCGACTTTCTGGACACGTGCCAGCGTGCCGACGAAGCTCGGGCTCTCCGAGAGGAAGTGCGAGCCATAGGGCGTCGAGGATTGGTAGGCAGCCGCGCCGAGTAGTTCTGCGAGTTCGGCGGCCTCCATCAGCGCATCGCTCTTGACCACTTCGTCCATGGTGACGATCACGGGACGCTCGGCCCTGAGCAGTCGGGCGGCGAACGCCTTCAGTGCCTCATCCGATGGCCTTGTGCGAGCGTCAATGCGGGTGGAGCGACCGAGATCGATCCCTGCCTCGCTGTTGAGGATATCGCCGGGCAATGAAATGAACACCGGCCCGGTCGGCGGGGTGGTTGCGACTTTTGCGGCGCGGCGCACGATGCGCGGCAGATCCTCGAGCCGCGTCACCTCGACCGCCCATTTCACCAGCGGCTCGGCCATGCGCACCAGCGGCCCATACAGCACCGGCTCCATCAGTCCGTGGCCCTGCTCCTGCTGGCCCGCGGTCAGGATCATCGGCGTGCCCGTGAACTGGGCGTTGTAGAGCGAGCCCATCGCGTTGCCGAGGCCGGGCGCGACATGGACGTTGCAGGCGACCAGCTTTCCGGAGGCGCGGCTATAGCCATCCGCGATCGCCACCACCAGGCTCTCCTGCATCGCCATCACATAGGCGAGGTCAGGGTGATCCTTCAGCGCATGCATGATCGGCAGCTCGGTGGTGCCGGGATTGCCGAACAGATGCGTGATGCCCTCGTCCTTGAGCAACGCGAGAAAGGCGGAGCGGCCGGTGATCTTGTTCTTCATGTTTCCTCCAGAGGCGGACGTTGCCGCAAGGCAAAAAGCATGATGGCCGAAATCGCGGGAGGCGCGCAAGGAAGCGCGGTCATGGCTGCGTTGCGTGGGACAGCGCTACATCTCCTCGCGCCCCAACTCGAACGGATCCTCGCCGCTCGCCCGCTTCTTTTTTTTCGAGCGCTGCCAGACCACACCGGGAAAGCCTTTCAGCGGCACCAGCGGCTCGCCGGTATAGGTCCATTCCTGCAGCTCTTCGATCGCGATGTGATAGAGCGGCTGGCGGCCGGTGCGTTCCCTAAACAGCGCACGGGGGATGTTGACCATATGCGGCCCGCGCGGGCGCTCATATGCGATCGGCGTGCCGCAATGCGCGCAGAAGCTGCGCGCGGTCTTCGTTGCCTTGTCCTCGTAGCGCGTCAGCGCCGTCTTACCTGCGGTGATGCGAAACCGCTTCTTCCAGCTTCCGACATAGGTTACATAGGCGGCGCCGTGGGCGCGACGGCTGGCGGCGGAGTGATCGTGCCAGGCCCAGCGTGCGGGAACGTCGATCTCGAAGGTAACCCTGCCGCAGAGGCACTGGCCGGTGGCTATACCTGCGGAGGCTGCGGCTTTGGCCATTGTCTCTCCTCTCGTCATTGCGAGCGCAGCGAAGCAATTCAGAGTCTTTCCGCCGAGGCAGTCTGGATTGCTTCGCTGCGCTCGCAATGACGGAGTTCGTGGTGTCAGTCGGGGCAACACAATAACTCTGTAGCCCGGATGAGCGAAGCGACATCCGGGAAGACCAGAGCTTGAGTGAACCCCGGATATCGCTTTGCTCATCCGGGCTACAGCAGTGTCAGACCGGCGTCAGTTCGTCGTACGCGGGATAATCCGTATAACCCTTCTCCTCGCCACCGTAAAACGTCGCACGGTTATACGGCGTGAGAGGGTAATCCTGCTGCAGGCGGAGCGGCAGATCGGGGTTGGAGATGAAGATGCGGCCGAAGGCGATGATGTCAGCATGCCCCTCCGCAATGGCGGCGTTCGCGGTCTCGCCGGTAAATCCGCCGGCGGTCATCAGCACGCCGCTGTAGAGCGGGCGGAACAGCAGCATCGCCGACGGCACGTTCTGCCAGTTGACTTCGGCGCGCCCCGAGCCGCTGGAGCGCGGTTCGATGAAATGCAGATAGGCAAGACCGAGCTTGTCGAGCGCGTTGACCACGTGCGTGTAGAGCGGCATCGGATCGGGCTCGCCGGAATCATTGGCGATGCCGTGGGGCGACAGCCGCACGCCGACGCGGCCCGCGCCCCAGACGTCGATCGCGGCCTCGGTCACTTCGAGCAGAAGCCGCGCGCGGTTCTCGATCGAACCGCCATATTGATCGGTGCGCTGGTTGCTGCGTGATTGCAGGAATTGCTCGAGCAGATAGCCGTTGGCGCCGTGGATCTCGACCCCGTCGAAGCCGGCGGCCAGCGCGTTCTTCGCACCCTGCCTGAAGGCCTCGACGATGCCCTTGACTTCATCCGTGTCCAGCGCGCGCGGCGTCTCATAGTTGGAGATCTTGCCGTCGGCAGTCATCGCCTTCATGCCTTCGGCCTTGATCGGGATCGCGGAGGCCGAGACCGGCAGCTCCCCGCCGTGGAAGGAGGAATGCGAGACGCGGCCGACGTGCCAGAGCTGGAGAAAGATGATGCCGCCCTTGGCGTGCACGGCGTCGACCACCTTGCGCCAGCCCGCGATCTGCGTCTCCGAATAGATGCCGGGCGTCGCTGGATTACCGCGGCCGTGCGAGAGCACGGGCGAGGCCTCGGCGATGAGCAGGCCGCCTTGGGTGGCGCGCTGGCCGTAATATTCGGCGTTGAGCGGCCGCGGCGAAAAGCTCTCGCGCTCGGCCCTCATGCGCGTCAACGGCGCCATCGCGACGCGATGCGCAAGCGTGTACGGACCGACCTGCAACGGTTGAAACAACGCCTCGAATTTCATGCTGGCCTCGAATGGCGAAGGAAGGATGCGCATCATATAGCGAGGGGCGGCTACCGAGAGAAGGCGCCGCCCCTGCAAAAGCAGATATTCCCTCCCGCGGAACGCGGGAAAGACCAGTGTTACGCCGTCTTGATCCACACCGCCTTCACGTTGAGATATTCCTCGACGTGCTGCTTGCCGGATTCGCGGCCGTAGCCGCTCATCTTGTAGCCGCCGAAGGGCACGGCCGGGTCCATCGCCTGGTAGCAGTTCACCCACACCGAACCGGCACGGAGCCTCTTCGCGACCGCATGCGCCTTGCTGACGTCCCGCGTCCACAGGCCCGAGCCGAGACCGAACGTGGTGGCGTTGGCGCGCTTGACCAGTTCGTCCATGTCCTTGAACGCGATCGCGGAAATGACGGGACCAAAGATCTCCTCCTGCGCGATGCGCATATTGTCCTGGACGCCCGCGAACACTGTCGGCGAGACGAAGAAGCCTTTTGCAAGCGCGCCTTCGGTGACGCGGCCACCGCCGGCAAGCGCCCGCGCGCCTTCCTTTTGGCCGATGTCGAGATAGCTGGTGACGCGCTCGAGCTGTTGCTCGGACACCAGCGGTCCGATCTGGGTGTTGGGATCGAGGCCGTTGCCGACCTGCAGTTTCTTGCCGAACTCGGCCACGCGGCCGACGAACTCCTCATAGATCGACTGCTCGACGAAAAGCCGGGTGCCGGCGCTGCAGATCTGTCCCGAATTGGCGAACACCGCCATCGCAGCGCCCGGCACGGCCGCATCGAGATCGGCATCCGCGAACACGATGTCCGGCGACTTGCCGCCGAGCTCGAGCGAGACGCGCTTGAGGTTGCCGGCCGAGGCGCGGATGATCGACTGGCCCGTGACATGCGAGCCGGTGAAGGCAACCTTGTCGACGTCGTGGTGTGCGGCAAGCGCCGCGCCCGCAGTCTCGCCATAGCCAGGGACGACGTTGATGACGCCGGGCGGAACGCCCGCTTCCATCGCCAGCTCGGCGATGCGCAGCGAGGTCAGCGGCGCTTCTTCGGCCGGTTTAAGCACGACGGTGCAGCCGGTCGCGATCGCCGGACCGATCTTCCAGATCGTCGCAGTCAGCGGACCATTCCAGGGAATGATGGCGCCGACGACGCCGATCGGCTCCTTCAGCGTGTAGGAGAAGATTTCGCCGGGCAGCGAGTTCTCGATGGTCTCGCCATGGATCGCGGTGGTCTGGCCGGCATAATAGCGCAGCATGCCGACGGCGCGCAGGCGATAGGCACGGGTACGGCTGAGCGGCGCGCCCATGTCGAGCGTGTCGAGCTGCGACAATTCGTCGAAATTCTTCTCGACGAGGTCGGCAAGCTTCAGGAGCAGATTCTGCCGCTCGAACGGCTTGACCTTGCTCCAGGGCCCTTCGAAGGCGCGGCGAGCGGCAGCAACTGCGCGATCGATATCTTCCTTGTCGCCCTCGGCCACTGTTGCGAGCAGTTCGCCGGTCGCGGGGTTGTGGGTCTCGAAGCGCTTGCCTGAGGCAGCATCGACCCACTTCCCGTCGATCAGCATCTGCTTGTAGGATCCGTTGGCGAATGGATGGCGCGTGATCGGAATAGCCTGCGACACAGCCATGGCTGAACTCCCTGTCAATGATTGATTGGTTCGATCTGGGTGGGATCGTTGATCGATAGAATACTGCGATGCCGGACAGGCGTAAAGTAGAGGCGTAGAGTCGGCGCGGAACGAACACCTCCCATGCCGACTTGTGCGGGGTCGCGCGAGTGCCATGTTATAGCACGACCGAGCCCCTCCCCGGAGACCGATCCATGCCACATCCCGCGATCATCAAAGACAATGTTGCCGTGATCACCGGTGGCGCGTCCGGCATCGGATTCGCCGCCGCCGCAGCCTTCGCGCGAAACGGCGTGAAGGTGTGTATCGCCGATGTGGATCAGGCGCGGCTGGCGGACGCCGCGACAAGACTCTCATCCCTCACGTCCGCCGCACATGTGATGACCTTCGCGATTGACGTCAGCAAGGCCGAGAGCGTGATGGAACTGGAGCGCGCCGTCCACGAGCGCTTCGGCGGCACCGACATCCTCATGAACAATGCGGGCATCCAGCCCGGCAGCACGCTGTTCGGCGAACCCGACAACTGGCAGCGCATCATCGGCGTCAACATGTGGGGCATCATCAACGGCTCGCGAACCTTCGCGCCCAACATGATCGCGCGCGGCAGCGCGGGGCTCATCATCAACACCGGGTCGAAGCAGGGCATCACCACCCCGCCCGGCGATCCCGCCTACAACGTCTCCAAGGCAGGCGTGAAAGCTTTTACGGAAGCGCTCCAGCACGAGCTGCGCAACACTGCGGGTTGCCGCATCACCGCGCATCTGCTGATTCCCGGCTTCGTCTTTACGGGCCTTACCGCGAAGGGCCGCACAGAGAAGCCGGCCGGCGCCTGGACGGCCGAGCAGACCGTGAATTTCATGTTGGCGCGGCTGGAGGCCGGGGATTTCTACATTCTGTGCCCGGACAACGATGTCCCGCGCGCGCTCGATGAAAAGCGCATGCTGTGGGCCGCCGGCGACATCGTGGAGAACCGCCCGCCACTGTCACGCTGGCACCCGGACCATGCGGATGCATTCGCGAAATTCGTGAAGGGGGATTAGGCTGTTTGATCCTCATGGTGAGGAGCGCGGAACGCGCGTCTCGAACCATGCAGGCCCGGTTGGGCCTCGATCCTTCGAGACGCCCGCTTCCAGCGAGCTCCTCAGGACGAGGGTTTACACAGGGGGCGCTCTACAGCGTCTCTTGCTGATGCCCGCAATTCTTGCAGGCGAACTTGATGCGGGTCTGGCCCTTTGGCGCCTGCACACGGTTCGGGGCGCCGCATTTACCACAGACGGCCTCGATGCGAGTATCGCCCTGCTTGACGACGACGGTTTTCTTTTCCATCGATTCGCGGATCAGGCGCTCGGCCTCCTCACGCAGGGATTGTTTCGACAAAGCTCGTCTCCGCCATAAATGCGGGCGAGGCTTATCCCACCTGCGGCGAAATCACAATCCGAAACGGCTGCTCAGACCTCGACAATCACGTAGCTGTCCTCGACATGCACCGGAAAGGTCTCGGCAACATACGGGCCTTTCTGGAGTTCCTCGCCTCGCTCCACCGCGACCGGATATGACCTAATCTTGACGCGCTTCGGGTCGAACCAGGATTGGCCGTTGCGCATGTCGAACTCCCAGCCATGCCAGGGACAGCGCAGCATCTCGCCGACGCGCGAGCGCTGATAGATGCCGGGCTCGGGCGAGGTCAGTCGCGCGACACAGGCCGCTTTCTCCAGCGGCGCGCCTTCGTGCGGGCAGCGGTTCAGCAAAGCGAAGAACTCGCCATTGACGTGGAACACGACAATGTCGCGGCCGGCGACATCGACGACCTTGTTGCCACCGGGTGGGATCTCCGAGGTGGACGCGACGATGTGACGGGCCATCCGTGCAGACCTTCTCAGAACTTGTAGACCGCGCGGGCATTGGTGCTGAAGATCTTCCTTCGCTCGGCCTCCGTCAGTGGCGTCTTGAACGCAAAGCGCGGATCGTCGAAATCCCAGTGCGGATAGTCCGACGAGAACAGGAGACGGTCGATGCCGACCCATTCGATCAACGAGCGCAGGTGCCGGGCTTCGTCAGGTTCGTCGATCGGTTGCGTCGTGAACCAGAAATGCTCGCGGACATATTCCGACGGCTTGCGCTTGAGATGCGGCACCTCGCTGCGAAACCGCTCAAAATGCTGGTCCATTCGCCACACCGCGGACGGGATCCAGCCGAAGCCGCCCTCGATAAAGACAAACTTCAATTTCGGAAAACGCTCCGGCACACCCTCGATCACGAGGCTGGCAAGCTGCGCCGCAATGGTGTGCGCGTTGGACTGGTGCTCCTCGACATAATAGGACGGCCAGCCGCCACCGGTCGGCGCATGCCCGCCATAGCCGCCGACATGGATGCCGAGCGGCAGGTCCAGTTCTTGGGCACGCTCGTAGATCGGCCAGTAGCGGCGGCGGCCCAACGGCTCGTTGGCGCGCGGCGAGACGTTGATCTGGACGTATTCGCCGATTTTCGCGCAGCGTTCGATCTCGGCAATGGCGAGATCGACGCCGTCCTGCCCGACCAGGATCGAAGCCTTCAGGCGCGGGTCGCGATGCGACCAGAACGCCAGTTGCCAGTCGTTGATGGCACGCTGGATCGCGGCGCCGAATTCGAGGTTCTGCTGCGAGAAGATGAAGAGATCGAGCACCTGCAAAATCCCGAACTCGACATCGAGCGGATCGAGATGCTGCTTCTGCATGAAGGCGAGATCCGAACCGGGCGGCCCGCCGGTCGGCGGCCAGGCATCGCGCCGCGCGATCAGCGGCGAAGAGCGCGGATAGGGCGTGGTGAACAGATAGGGCGTGCGCAAATGGCTGCCATATTCCTTCAGATGCTGCTGCCAGCGCTTTGGCAGAAACTCGTTGAGATCGTCGAACGAATGCAGGCTCGGATGAACGTCGCAATCGACGATGCGCAGCCGCGAAGCGGCAGGCTTTTCGTCTTCTCGTAGTGGGCGGTCGATGACGTCACTCATGCGAAACTCCGGTCTAGTTGGCGAGCGACAGCCGCGGAAACGTCTCCAGCGGGTTGTCGACGCACATCTTCGAGATGATGCTGTTCGGCAGGTCCGGCGGGATCGGATCGTCGCCGTCGAACTGCCAGTGCGGATAGTCGGACGCGAACAGGAACATCTTGTCCGAGCCGATCTGGTCGATGATCTCCTCGACGCTTTTGGCGTCGCCCGGCGCGTCGAACGGCTGCATTGTGACACGAAAACTGTCGCGGATGATCGCTGCCGGCTCGCGCTCGACCCAGGGCACCTCGACGCGCACCCCGCGCCAGGTCTTGTTGGCGCGCCACATGAAAGCCGGGAGCCAGCTCACGCCGGATTCCATCAGCACGACCTTGAGGTCCGGAAACTTGCCGAACACGCCCTCATAGATCAGGCTCAGGATCTGCGCCTGAAATGCCTGCGCCTCGACGAAGTAATATTCGTAGCGGTGCGACGGCCATCCGGCCGAGCTCGGCGCCTGCCGATATTGCGTGCCGGCGTGGATCGCGAGCGGCAGCTTGTACTTTTCCGCGAGCCGATAGACCGGCCAGAAATGCCGGCGTCCCAGCAGCGTCTCGCCCTGCGCCAGCACGAGGATCGAGACGAAGCGGTGATCGCCGGCGCGGCGCTCGATCTCCTCGACCGCCAGATCCGGATCCTGCATCGGCACCACGATCGAGGCACGCAAGCGCGCATCGCGCGACAGCCACTCAGTCGCGATCCAGTCGTTGATCGCCCTGCAGAAGTCGGCCGCCATGTAGCGATCGAACACGGCCTGAGCGCCGTAGAGCACGTTGAGAATCGCGTGGCTGGCACCCAACTGCTCGAATGCGCCCTTCTGTACCATCGCAAGATCGGAACCAGGCTTTGCGCCGTTCGCCGGACGCCAGTCGGCGCGGCCCGCCAGCGGCATGCTGGGCGGATAGGAGGTGAGATCGAGCCCGTCGATGGCGCGGCTCACGACCTGCTCTTTCCAGTGATCGCTGAGATAGGGCAGCAGCGTCGTGCGCGTGCCACCAACCGCCGGGTGGATGTCGCAGTCGATCCGCGTCACCGCCATGAAGTTCCTCGCCGAGATCTTGTAAGCACATCTTTTTGGCGGCATTCTTTGTGTGCCGCTCGTGCAGAGTGCTCCGGCCGCTGCCGGTGCGCAAGAGCGCACGCCCGCGCGATCCGTCATGGCTCGGTTGCATTTCGCAGGCGCAATACGAAGTTTGGCGGAATGCGGGTCGGCGCCGAGGCAGCGGAGCGAATTACTCCGCTGCTTCCTCGCGTATTGTCATGCCTCTCAAGCCGCCTTGGAGACTTCCATCAGTAAACGTTCCGCCCTGGCATCCTCGATGCGGTTCACCATCCGGCTACTTTCATGGTTGTCCCGGACCGTCTTGGTCAGGGTGATGCAAGTCTGGATCAACATGACGATGCCCATGGTGAGATAACCCTTCATCCAGAGGTCGATCGGCAGGAAGAAGATGCCGATGGCGATGAGGAAGGCGGAGGCTGCGAAGGACACGTAAGTGAAAGTCACCCAGGCGCCGCTGTGGGGCTGGCCATTCTGGTTCATGATGGTCTCCTGTTGGTTCGAATGATGATGGGTTTGGGATCAGACCGTCGGCGTGCGCTTGGACTTCAACCGTGCCAGCACGTCGTCCGCGGTCGTCTTGAGCCTGGGGCCAAAACCCTGCTCGGCGAGTTTTTCGGCGGTGGCGAGCGGACCGGTGGCCGCATCGAGCTCGACCAGCGCGTCGTCGGCGGCCTGGGCTTCCATCTGCCGCTCACGAAGACGCCTCAAAGTGCTCTCCGCCTCCGGCAGCGTGGATTCGTAGGGGCGTGCCGCCTCGATGCCGCTGCGGCGAAGCGAGCGCACCGCTTCCGAGGCACGGGCGACGCGGCGGCCGCGGTCGAGCTCGGTGATGCGGGCCTGCGCGCTTGCGACGTGCCGCTTCAGCCGCGCGATTTCGGTTGCGAACAGTGCGCGGGCCGTCAGCGCCGCATCGCGATCGGCCTCCAGGCCCGCGATGGCTTCGGCAGCATCGTTGGCGAGATCCTCGCGGTCCCCGTCGAGCGCCGCGACCGCGCGCATCTCGAGATCAGCGATGCGGGCGACGGTCGCCTCGAGCTTGCGAGCTTCCTGCTGGTCCTGCGCAATCGCCAGCGCAAGGGTCCGTTTGCCGCGCTCGACGGCCGCGGCCGCGTCGCGCATCTGTTGATCGAGGATCAGAAGGGCCGTCCGGTCTTCCAGCTCCTCGCTGGCGGCGGCCACGCTGCCACGGAAAAGTGTCACTACGGTCTTGAACATCTGAAGCTCCCTGTTATGAGCGTTGCTCACGGATGGTTTGTAGCAAGAAACTTGAACTTGGTTCAAAGAATATTTGAGCGACGCTCAAGAATTTGGTTCGCAGATGACTAAGCCATTGGAACGCCGAGAGAAACTTCGATTCGATCTGATCCTGGCGGCGGAACGAATGATCGCCGACAAGGGATTGGCGGGCCTGAAAACCCGCGATCTCGCCCGCGAGATCGGCTGCGCTAACGGCGCGGTCTACAATCTCGTCGCCGACGTGGACGAGCTGATCCTCCGCGTGGGCTCGCGCACCTTGCATCGGCTCGACCGGGCCCTGAGCGCGGTGGAAAGCGCGGGCGAGCCATCACCGCAAGAGACCCTGGTCCGCATCGCCCTCGTCTATTGCGATTTCGCCGCGGAGAATCTCGAACTGTGGCGCGCTCTGTTCGAGCACCGCATGGCAGCCGACAAGCCCCTCCCCGACTGGTCCATCGACGACCAGCTGCAGCTGTTTCGCCACGTCTACCAGCCGCTGGCCGCGCTATTTCCAAAACGCAGTCGGGAGGAGCTCGGCATCACCGCGCGCAGCCTGTTCTCGGCGGTGCATGGCATGGTGGCGCTGGGACTGGAGCAGAAACTGGTCGCGGTGCCGCTGCCGGCGCTCCGGAAGGAAATCGCGGGCCTGGTGCGCGCGATGATTGACGGGCTGATCGCGCGGGCGGCGTAGGGGCCGAGAGAGCACGGCTCAACTGTCGGCGTGCCTGACTAAAATTTCACCTGTCGCGCCGTGTGCCGCGCGCTTAGCTTCGCGAGGTCCACTTCCCTCTCCGGAGCATCCAATGCCCCTCCTCATCCGCGGCGGCACCGTCGTCAATCATGATCATTCGCGCCGCGCGGACGTGCTGATCGACGGCGCGACCGTCGTCGCGATCGGGCGGTCGCTCGATGCGCCGACGGGGTGCGAGATCATCGATGCGGGCGGCGCTTACGTCATCCCGGGCGGCATCGATCCGCACACCCATCTCGAAATGCCGTTCATGGGCACGGTCACCGCCGATGATTTCGAATCGGGGACCAAGGCGGCGCTGGCCGGCGGCACCACCATGGTGGTGGATTTCTGTCTGCCCGATCCAGGCCAGTCGATGCTCGCGGCCTATCAGGAGTGGCGGCACAAATCCGAGAAGGCGGCCTCCGATTACGGCTTCCACATGGCGGTAACGTCGTGGTCGAAACAAATCCATGACGAGATGGAGACCGTGGTCAAAACCTACGGCATCAACACCTTCAAGCACTTCATGGCCTACAAAGGCGCGCTGATGGTGAACGACGACGAGCTCTACAACTCGTTCGCCCGCTGCGCCCATCTCGGCGCCATGCCGGTCGTGCATGCGGAGAACGGCGACGTCATCGCCCTGATGCAGGAGGCGCTGATCGCGCGCGGCATCACCGGGCCCGAGGGACACGCTTATTCACGGCCGCCGGAGGTGGAGGGTGAAGCCACCAACCGCGCCATCATGATCGCCGACATGACGGGGACGCCGGTCTACATCGTGCACACGAGCTGCCGCGAAGCGCATGAGGCGATCGCGCGCGCACGTGCGGCGGGCAGGCGCGTCTATGGCGAGCCGTTGATCCAGCACTTGTTGCTGGACGCCGGTGAATATCAGAACAAGGACTGGGATCATTCCGCGCAGCGCGTGATGTCGCCGCCGTTCCGCGACAGGTCGCATCAGGATAGTCTTTGGGCCGGTCTGCAAGCCGGCTCGCTGCAGGTGGTCGCGACCGACCACTGCGCCTTCACCACCGAGCAGAAGCGGTTCGGGTTCGGCGATTTCAGAAAGATCCCGAACGGCACCGGCGGCCTCGAAGATCGCCTCGCCCTGCTGTGGACCGCGGGCGTCGCCACGGGACGGTTGACGAAGGAAGAATTCGTCGCAGTCACCTCGGCGAATATCGCCCGCATCCTCAACATCTATCCGCGCAAGGGCGCGGTCGCCGTCGGCTCGGATGCAGATATCGTGGTTTGGGATCCCAAGGCGAGCAGGACCATCAGCGCGAAGCGGCAGATGAGCCGGATCGATTACAACGTGTTCGAGGGGTTTTCCTGCACCGGCGGACCGGCGGCGACGCTGTCGCGCGGCCGAATCGTCTGGAAAGACGGCGATCTGCGCGCCGAGGCCGGCGACGGCCGTTATGTCGAGCGCCCGGCGTTCTCGCCCGTGCATGTCGCCAATTCGACGTGGAAGGAGCTGACCGCCCCACGCGCCGTGCCCCGCGGAGCGGTGACGCCGTAGAATTGATGGCCGCGCAGCATGCGACGCCGTGAAGCGCGGCCGATGGCATGCGCCTTGCCTCTTTATGGTGCGAATCTCTCAAGAGTGAGGCACCCATGAGCGCATCATCATTCGACCTAAACCGCCGCAGCGTGCTCGGCGGCCTCGGCCTTGCCGGAATGACCGCCCTCGCTCCGCGCTTTGCCTCGGCGCAAGGGCGCGCAGAGACGTTGCTGGTGGTGCAGGAGCTCGGGCCAAACTCGCTCGACATGCAGGGCGTCGGCTCCAACCAGACCGTGAACGGGCTGTCCTGGAATTGCTACGATCGCCTGCTGAGCTATGCCTCCAAGACGCTCTCCGACGGGTACGCTGTCTTATGACCGCGAGAAGCTCGCACCTGAACTCGCCGAGAGCTGGGAGGTTGCGGCCGACGGCATGTCCTGCATTTTCAAGCTGCGGACGGACGCGAAATTCCACGACGATACGCCGGTCACGGCGAAAGACGTCAAATGGTCGTTCGATCGCGCGGTGAAGGTCGGCGGTTTTCCGACGTTCCAGATGTCGGCGGGATCGCTGGAAAAGTCCGAGCAGTTCATCGTGGTCGACGACCACACTTTCCGCATCGACTACGTGCGCAAGGACAAGATGCTGCTGTTCAACGTCGCGGTGGTCGTGCCTTTCATCATCAACTCGGAGCTCGCAAAAAAGAACGCGACGGCGGAAGACCCGTGGGCGCTGGCGTGGCTCAGGAACAACGAGGCCGGCGGCGGCGCTTACACGATCGATAGCTGGAAGCCGGGCAGCGAGACCGTGCTGGCGCGCTTCGACGATTGGAAGAGCGGACCTCTCCCGAAGCTCAAGCGGGTGATCGCGCGCGACGTCCCTTCCGCCGGCACTCGCCGCGCCATGCTGGAACGGGGCGATGCGGATATCTCCAGCGGCTTCGCGCCGCGTGACTTCGAGCAGATCATTCGGGAGGGCAAGGTCAAGGTCTCCGGCGTGCCGATCCCGAACGCGCTCTGGTCGGTGGCGCTCAACACGGCAAAGCCGCCGTTCGACAATGTGAAGCTGCGCCAAGCCGTCGCCTGGGCGATGCCCTATGAGCAGATCCAGAACAGCGCGTTCTTCGGACGCGCCGTTCCCATGTATGGCGGAGCAGCAGACGTCTCAAAGCCGGTCTGGCCGCAGGCGTTTCCCTACGCCACCGATCTCGACAAGGCCAAGGCCCTGATGAAGGAGGCTGGCTTCGAGTCAGGGCTGGAGACGACGCTGTCACTCGATACCGGCACGGCCACGGTCGGCGAGCCGACCGCGATCCTGATCCAAGAGAGCCTCGCCAAGATCGGAATCAAGGCGGCGATCGACAAGATTCCCGGCGCGAACTGGCGCACTACGCTGAACAAGAAGGAGCTGCCGCTCGCGCTGAATCGTTTCAGCGGCTGGCTCGATTATCCCGAATACTACTTCTACTGGAATTTCCACGGCAACAACTCGATCTTCAACATCTCCTCGTACCAGAACAAGGAAATGGACGCGCTGATCGACAAGGCGCGGTACACCACGGATGCTGCCGAGTACGAAAAGGCCGTGAAGGATTTCATCGCGCTCTGCATGCGCGATGTTCCCATCGTCCCGCTGAATCAGCCGATCCACGATGTCGCGATGCAGAGGGCCATCACCGGCTACGAATTCTGGTTTCATCGCGAGCCTGACTACCGGCAGTTCGCGAAGGGCTAGTTTTGGCGGGCGACGCTGACAGTGCTTGAGACGGCTCGTGCCTGCTCGGAGGGGAAACCCCGCGCGAGCCGCGCCTCGCTCGCGCGCAGCATCGCTGTATCGAGCTTGCCGTGTCGCGATCCATCCAGGGCGCAAGCGAAAATCCGGTAGAACTGCGCGCCGTCATAGGCGACCAGCAGCAGATCGACGCCCGCGTTGATCGCCTCGACCACGGCCCGGCAGACGTCGTGCTGGTAGATCGCGCCCATCACGAGATCGTCGGTCATGACGACGCCCTGATAGCCCCATTTGTCGCGAATGATCCCCTCGACGACGCGCTTCGAATGCGAGGCGGCTCGGTCGGGATCGACGGCCGTGAGCGTGACATGGCCGACCATGAGCGCGCTGCGCGAATGCGACAGCACCTCGCGGAACGGGAGCCAGTCGGCTGCCTCCAACTCCTTCACCGGCGTGTCGAGGTTGGCGCTGAAATGATGCGTGTCGGTGCGCACGCGCCCGATGCCGGGAAAATGCTTGAGCGTGGCGCCGACGCCGGATTCTTCCAGCCCGCGCACATAGGCGCTCGCGATCGCCCCGACGACGGCGGGATCGGTCGCAATCGCGCGCTGACCGATCAGGGTGTGGAAGTCGAGGCGATTGCGCCGGCCCGGCGGCTTGAGATCGAGCACCGGCGCGAGATTGAGGTTGACACCGAGCCCGGCGAGTTCACGTCCGTGGATGCGGCCGAACTCTGCCGCTTTGGCCTGCTGGTCATCGGGAGCAAGCCCGGCAAGCGTCGCCAGCGCCGGCAGCTTCGTCAACGGCGGCGCAAGGTGACCGACGATGCCGCCCTCCTGGTCCGCGGCGACGACCAGCGGCGGCAGGCCGGCGGCGCGCCGCTTGTCCTGGAGCGTCGCGATCTCGGTGCGCAACGTCTCGACGGACCGGCCACGGATATTGTGACGGGTGACGTAGACACCGCCGATCACGCCTTGCTCGGCGAGGCGCGCGACCTCCGGGAAGGAGGAATAACCGACCATGAAGTGAGGTCCGAGCTGACGCGCCTCGGCCGCACTGGCTGCAAGAACATCGTGCTTCCGCAGTTCGAATTTCAGGTGCGCCGCCGACATCAGCACCGATGGAACGCACCAGAGCATGACGAGCAGCTTGCCGGCGATCGTGCGCCACCGCCCCCTGCGCAGCAGCACGATGACGATCACGATGCTTGTGACGACAAGTGCGATGTTTCCAGCGCCGCGCAGCTCGAGCAGATAGGGATCGTTCTTGTTAGCGGCCGCAAATGCGACGAGAGGGGCGGCCAGCCAGAGGAGGATGAGACCGGTGCGGTTGAAGAGCTGCATGATGCGTCACGCCCAAGGTGATGTATGCATCGCACCTATCAAAGCGATTTGCGCCGCGTAAGGACCAAAAGCGGGCCTGCACATAATCTGCAAAAGACTCCTGAAGCCGTGCAGACGACGATCCCGCCTTCTGCACAAACGACGTTCAGACTTCGTGATGCCACCCAACACGAAAGGTCTTCTTGACATGACGAGCCTGGCTTCGACAATTGCAGCGGAAATCCAGCCGATCAGGCATTCCTCGATCCCGGCCAAGGTCGGCCTCGCGCTCGTTCTCGCTGCGCTCGCCGACTGGCTGTTCTATGGTCCGCGGATCGGGCTGTCGCTGACGCTGTTTGTGATCGCGATGGCTTGCGTGTCGATGCTGTTCAATCATGCGGCCCTGGATCTGCGGCGCGCCATGATCGGCGCGGCCATTCTCGTCGCCGGCCTCGCACCGGCGGTCGAGGAGCTCAACATGCTGTCCTTCCTGATCCTCACCATGGCGCTGGTTATTGCGCTTCTGATCGCGACCAATCCGAAAACGACCGGGTTCACTGAACGTGCGCGCGCGCTGCGCAATTTCTTCCTGCTCGGGCCCTTCAGGTTCTTTCTCGACGCGCTGCAGATCTTCAACATGTCGGGGTTCACCCGGGGCATCGTACTCTGGCTGATGCCTGCTGTGATGAGCACCGTCTTCGTCGCGCTGTTCGCGGCGGCCAATCCGGTAATCGAGCAGTGGGTGTCTCTGCTCAATCCAAAGCTCATCTTCGAATATATCAGCGTCCCGCGCGTGCTGTTCTGGACCGTGATGCTGGCGCTGGTCTGGCCGTTCATCCATGTGCGCTGGCGGCGCAGGACGATTGCCACCACGATGGTCGTCGATGGCCCCGTGCCGCCGCCGCTGCCGTCCCAAGTCTCGGCTGAGTTCCTGGGCCCCTCCACCATCCTGCGCTCGCTGATCCTGTTCAATCTGCTGTTCGCGGCACAGTCCATTCTCGACGGCATCTACCTGTGGGGCCAAGTCGCGCTGCCGGCCAATTTGACATATGCGGCCTATGCCCATCGCGGCGCCTACCCCCTGATCGCCACCGCCCTCCTCGCCGCCGCCTTCGTGCTAGTGGCGATGCGTCCGGGTGGACCGGTCGAAAAATCAAAAGTGATCCGGCCGCTGGTCTATCTCTGGGTCGGGCAGAATGTGCTTCTGGTCGCGTCCTCCATCCTCCGCCTCGACCTCTATGTCGACATCTACATGCTGACCTATTGGCGCATCGCCGCCTTCATCTGGATGGGACTGGTGGCGCTCGGGTTGATCCTGATCGTGGCCCGTATCGTGCTCGACAGGTCCAACCAATGGCTCGTCGGCGCCAATCTGATCGCGTTAACGATCGCGCTGTATGGCTGCTCGCTGATGAACTTCGATGCGTTTATCGCCGACTATAATCTGAGCCACAGCAACGAAATGTCGGGTAAGGGCTTGAGCATCGACGCGAACTATCTCCTCACACTCGGGCCGCAGGCGCTGCCTGCGATCGACAAGGTCATCGCTCATCGCCCGGGCGACAACTGCCTTGTGTCGCGGCGCGATCGGCTTGTAGAAGTCCAGCGTCAGGATCTGGCCTGGCGGAGCTGGGGCTTTCGGACCTGGCGGCTCCAGCGCAGGCTGGACGCGCTGGAGAAAGTTCGGCCGGCGGGCTGACGGGGAGCGGAGAGGTTCTTGGCGCATCGCATTCTCATCGTCGACGACGAAGGCCATATCCGCGAGGTCATCCGCGTCGCCTTGAACAAAGCCGGCATGGACGTAATCGAGGCGCGCGACGGCAAGGAGGCGCTGAGCCGCTTTGCCGCCGACAAGCCCGATCTCATCGTGCTCGACATCGGCATGCCCGAATTCGACGGCCTCGACGTCTGCCGCGAGGTGCGCAAAGGCTCCGACGTGCCGATCCTGTTCCTGTCGGCGCGCGACGAGGAGATCGACCGCATCCTTGGCCTCGAGATCGGCGGCGACGACTACGTGACGAAGCCGTTCAGCCCGCGCGAGCTGGTGGCGCGGGTCAACGTCATCCTGCGCCGTCTCGGCCCGCGCAATGGCGAGGCCAAGGCGGGGCCATCGGCACTCGCGCAAGGCGGCCTGTTGATCGATCCCAAGCAGCATGTCGCGTACTTCGCCGGCACGCCGCTGAAGCTGACCGCGACCGAGTTCGGCATCTTGCGCGCGTTCCTGACCCGGCCGACCTCGGTCTTCAATCGCGAGCAGCTGATGCGGGCCGCCTACCAGCTCAACATCCAGGTCTCCGACCGCACCATCGACAGCCACATTCGCAACATCCGCGCCAAGCTCGCGGCGCTGGCCTGCGACAACGTCATCGAGACCATCCACGGCGTCGGATTCAAGCTCGGCCGCTGCGAGAAGGACGCATGAGCGCGGCGCCAGACAAATGGCGGCCGTCGCTCACCCTGGTGATCTTCACGGTGCTGGCGACCGTCGGCGTGCTGCCGCTGGTCGGCCTGTTCTTCTTCCGTCTCTACGACAACCAGCTGATCCGCCAGACCCAGGCCGAGCTGATCGCGCAGAGCCGCGTGCTCGCGACGATCTACGCGCAGGAGGTCACGGCGCGCCTCGACAGCGGCCTGACGCTCGGCGGCGAGGTGCCGCCGAATGTGCTGCCTGATCCAGGCGACCAGGTCACCCCGATCCGTCCCGCGCTTGACCTCACCGCCAACGACCTGCGGCGGCGGCGACCCGACGCGCAAGCCGCTCCACAGCCGCCGCAGCCCGTCTATGTCGAGATCGGCGCAAAGCTGACGCCGATCATCCGCGAGACCCAGAAGGTGACGCTGGCAGGCTTTCGCATCCTCGATCCCCAAGGCGTGGTGATCGCCGGGCGGCAGGAGGTCGGGCAGTCGCTCGCCCATATCGAGGAGGTCGCGGACGCGCTGCATGGGCAATACCGCGCCACCTTGCGCAACCGCGTGCCCGACAAGCCGCCGCCGTCGATCTATTCCTTCAGCCGCGGCCTCGGCGTCCACGTGTTTTCGGCAATGCCTGTCATCGTCAACAACCGCGTCGCGGGGGTGATCTACACGACGCGGACGCCGAGCAACATCTTCGACCATCTCTATCAAGAGCGGGCCAAGTTCGTGCTGGCGGGGCTCGCCGTGGTTCTCGGCACGATCGCCATTGGCCTCGTATTCTCGCGCACCATCACGCTGCCGATGCGCGAACTGATCGATCGCGCCACCAGAATAGGCCGCGGCGACCGTGAGGCGTTCAGGCCGCTCCGGCACTACGGTACGCGCGAGTTCGCGCGGCTCTCGCACAGCTTCCTCGGTATGGCCGAACAGCTGGCGCGGCGCTCGGACTATATCGCGACGTTCTCGGCCCATCTCACCCACGAATTGAAATCGCCGCTGACCTCGATCAAGGGCGCCGCCGAGCTGTTGCAGGATTCGGTTCAGGGCAAAGCGGGCAGCCTGACGCCGGCCGAGCAGGAGACGTTCATCGCCAACATCCTGTCCGACACAAAGCGGCTGGAAGCGATGGCGCAGCGGCTGCGTGAACTCGCGCGTGCCGAAAGCCTGCCGCAAAACGAGCGCACGGAATTGGCGCCGGTGATTGCCGACCTCAGGAGCCGATTTCCGGCGAGCTCGATAGAGGCCAGCGGCAGCCTCGACCTGATGATCGGCATGTCGGCCGAGAAGGCGCTCATCGTGCTGTCGCATCTCGCCGATAATGCGATGCGACACAAGGCTGGGACAATCAGGCTGAAAGCGATCGACGAGCGTACGACCCTGCGTGTGACGGTAAGCAATGACGGCGAGCCGATCTCGACGCCGAACCGCGACAGGATCTTCGACGCGTTCTTCACCACGCGCCGCGACCAGGGCGGCACCGGGATGGGGCTGGCGATCGCGCGCGCGGTGATGGCGAGCCATGGCGGCTCGATCAGGCTCACGCCGACCGATCAGGGCGCGGCGTTCGAGCTGCAGTTTCCAATAGGCTAGATCGCGAACACCCAGGCGGCGACGATGGTGCCGATGGTGACCAGACCGGCGATGGTCCAGCCGGCTGCGTATTCCAGCTCAGGATGACCGGTCGCCCGCATGATCTCTGCCGGATCGGCGGTATGCTTCTCTGCCATGACAGCCTCGCATGTTACTTTCCGCGTCATATGTAAGTCGCATCAGCCACCATTAGGTTCCATCACGGAAATGCGAGGAATGACGCAGCTTGGCTTGTTCGACGATCCGCACGCAGGGCCCGCCGGCCTTCGCTATGCCGATGACTTCGTCGAGACCGCCGTCGAGCAGGCGCTCATCGGCCGCATCGCAGCATTGCCGCTCCAGCGCTTCCAGTTCGGCGCCTTCGAGGGCAACCGCCGGGTGGCGTCCTTCGGCTATCGCTATGACTATTCGCTGCAGCGGCTGGCCGAGGCCGAGCCGATCCCGGACTGGGTCCTGCCCGTCGCGCGGCAGGTCGAGGCATGGGCTGGGCTTGCTGGCGGCAGCGTGCGGCAGGTGCTCTGCACCGAATACGAGGCCGGCGTCGGCATCGGCTGGCATCGCGACAAGCCGCATTTCGACAAAATCCTCGGCATGTCGCTGGGCTCGTCCTGCAAATTCCGTTTCCGCCGCCGTAGCGGCGACAAATGGGAGCGCCACACGCTCGAAGCCCGGCCGCGCTCGCTTTACATGATGGACGGCGAGGCGCGGTCGCAATGGGAGCACAGCATCCCGCCGGTCGAGGCGCGCCGCTATTCCATCACCTTCCGGACGATGAAGCAGGCCTGACAGGTCGGCCAAACAAAAAAACACGAAACAACCCCATGCACAGTAGAACGGCCGTCTGGGCGCGGGGCTCGGCCCCGCGGCGTAACCGTTTGACACCTCGGAGCAAAACAGCCGTAGCGCGCGAAGGCGCGAGGCGAGGCGAACTTGCCTTCCAATTCGGATTTACATGCTAATCTGGTTCCGCGCGCTTCTCGGAGGGAAGCCGCGATTGCAGGTCCAGGGAGGGAAGATGAAAGCCGGTCGATTGATCTTCGCCTGCACCCTCGTCCTCGCAGCCGCCTCCGGCGTCGCGGGAGCCTCCGACGCGACGCCCGCAAAAGTCTCGGGCGCGACGGCGCTGGCGCTCGCGGGGGTGATCGCGCCGCTGTCGTCGGTCCTGTCTGGCGCCGAGAAGAAGGCAATGGCGATGCTGTTCGCCGCCAACAGCGACATTCCCTACAAGAAGCCGATCATGGTGACCGCCGATCGAATCGTCTGTCGCGCCGGCAATGTCGACATCACCGTCCGGAACTGCGAGGTCACCTTCGGCAAGAAGACCCGGACGGTGAATGGCTCCACGGCCAACGAGATCTTCGCCACCGAAGCTCTGGCCGGCATTCCGGCCGACGGCGCCGCAGGATCGAATTTCGAGAGCCTGACCAAGCTGAGCTGCACGATCGACCCCAATGCCATCCGCCGGAAGGACGGCAGCGGGGCGGATTGCACGTTCCAGCCGGGGAATTGAACCACGCGTGGAGGACGAGCCGAGAGAACCATGGGTGCCGCGAAATCGCCTCATGACCAACTAACTAATAAGGCGAATTGAAAAGACGGGCCAAACGCGCGAGCCCATATCGGGCACGCAGGGCCACCACCGACATGAAGAATTTTCTCGCATTTTTTCTGATTCTGGGCCTGACGGCAGCCTCCGCGCACGGCCCCTTGCCGCCGCGGCCGGCTGCGCCGTCCGATCTTGTCCAGGTCGGCCTCACAGATAGCGACACCACCGCAGGCGGCACCGCGCGGCTATGCGAGCAGGTCACCTTCTCGCGCGGCCTGCGCTACGGCGAGAGCGAAGCCAATGTGCTCGATGTCGCCACCGCCACGACCAAGGCGGATACGCCGCGGCCGGTGCTGCTGTTCGTGACCGGCGACACCTTCACTGGCGACCGCGCCGCGCCGGAGCTGTCGCGCCAGATCCAGGACCAGGCCATGTGCTTTGCCGCGCGCAACGACATGATCGGCGTGCGCGTCAACTACCGGCTGGCGCCCTCGGCGACGTGGCCGGCGGGTGCGAGCGACGTGGCGGCGGCGCTGTCCTGGGTCTACGGCAATATCGACCTATTCAACGGCGATGCCCGCGAGATCGTCGCAGTCGGCTACGGCGCCGGCGCCTTCCACGTCGCCACCCTGCTGGCCCATCCCGAACTCCAGACCGACCGCGCCGATGTCGCGGCGGTCGTGCTGGTGTCCGGGATCTACCGCGCCGGCAAGGACGCCAGCGACAGCGAGAAGGCCTATCTCGGCAGGGACGCCAGCCAGTACAACAAGCGCTCGGTCTTCCCCGGCATCCTCAATGTGGACGTCCCGATCGTGCTGGCCTGGGCCGCGGATGATTCCGCCGGCATCACGGCGCAGGGCGAAACCCTGAAGAAGACGCTCTGCGGCGCCGGCCATTGTCCGCGTAGCGCGCTGCTGCGCAGCCGCGACGGCATCGCGAGCGCCTTCGGCCTCGACGGCTCCGGCGACAGCCTCGCCGAGCCGACACTGCTGCTGGTGCATCAGCTCGAGGCGCGCGGTCTGCCGTAGCGGCGTGTTGCCGGCAGCGCGCTGATAACGTCCACCTTTAGCTGGGTTGCCCTCTCGCGGCCGCGCGCTCTCAGACAATTGTCTCGCCGGCGTTAGCACGCTTCAAACTACGATTCGCGATCTGGTCGCCGCCCGGATCGCCGCGTGCTATCTAGGAGAGTTCTCTGAAGCATTTCTATCTATGGGGGTTCGTTAGGGACCGAGCAAATCGGCGTTTCGACGCGCCGCCGCCACGATCGGAAAACCGATGCTTAGTTTGCTTGCACGATGCGCGGTGATCTCTTTTGCGTTGATTTCGGCCTCCGCCGCCGAACCGGTCAAGCTCAAATTGGCCTTCCCCAGTTCCGACCGCTCGACGAGTTATCTCGCTGCGGTCAAGCCATTCGTCGACGCGGTCAACGCCGAGGCAAGAGGCCAGATCGAAATCGAGACCTATTTCAGCGGCGTGCTTGGAAAGGATCCGGCTGAGCAACCCCAGCTCGTGCTCGATGGTACGGCCGACATCGCCTACGTCGTGACGGGACTGACTCGCAACCGGTTCGCAGACAATGCAATCATCGAGATGCCCGGCCTGTTTACGAACATGCGGGAGTCCGTTGCGGTGTTCAAGCGGCTTATGGCCGCCGGCGCGCTGCAAGGATACGACGACTACGTGGTGATCGGCGCCTATGTCACCGAGCCCGAGACGATCCACAGCAACATTCCGATCACGTCGCTGAATGATCTGAAGGACAAGAGAATTCGCGTCAACAATCCGGGCGAAGCCGCAGCGCTCGAAAAGCTCGGAGCGCGGCCCGTATTTCTGCCGGTCACCAAGATCTCCGAAGCCATCGGCAGCGGCAGCATCGATGGCGCCCTGGTACCACCATCTCCATTGGTCGATTACGGCATCAAACGCGTTGCGACCTATCATTACCTTCTTGGCATCAGCGGCGCACCGCTGATGGTTTTGATGAACCGGAAAATATTCAACCGGCTGCCGAAACCTGCACAGGCGACCATCCTCAAATACAGCGGTGCGTGGTCTGCCGGACGTTTCATGGATACCTACGAAGCCGTTGAAAACAGCATTATGGGGGAGCTGAAGTCCGATCCCAAACGCCAGGTGACCATACCCACGCCGTCGGACCTCGATGCGGCCAATGCCGTGTTCGCGGCCGTTGCCGACGATTGGGCTTCGAAAAGTGAGCGCAATGCCGAACTGCTAAAAACGGTTCGGGCCGAGCTCACGAAAATGCGATCGACCCGGTAGCACTGATGCCGTCACTCGCCAGTATCTGGCCTCAGCGAAACATCGTCACCATCGTCGCCGCGCTTGCCATTCTGTTGCTGGGCGCCGGGACGACCCTGAAGATCACGACCGATCATCTTCTCCGTCAAGATGCGACGTCGACCGCTCGTAGCTGGGCGAGGTTCCTGGCGGCCAGTGTCACCGATCTCGAGCAGATCGCCGGCGGCGAGCAGCCTTCCGCCGCGAGCATGGCGTTCTTCCTGTCGGCGCGAAATTCCGGCGAGGTCTTTCACTACGAAATATTCAACCGTAATGGCTACTCCCAGTTCGTTTCGACCCGCGAAAAGATCGCGCTCGTCGACTTGTCTGAATATAGCCCCGATGCGGCGCGATCAGCGGTTGACGGTCTCCCGATCGTCGACGTCAGGGAGGGAAATTCGCCCGACCGGCCGGCATTCTTCGCCCGCGCCTATGTCCCGGTCCAGACCGACGGTCGCCTCACCGCTGTCGTTGCGGCCTACGTGGATGAAACCGAGCAACGCAAGAATGTCCACAATACGTTCCTGACCGCGGCCGTGTTCCTTTGCCTGCTGTCAGGTCTCGCCTTCTCCATTCCCGCAATTGCCTGGTATCGGGAAACAAAGGTGAAGCACGCTGACCGGCGCATCCGGTTTCTCGCCCATCATGACGCGTTGACCGGGCTGACCAATCGCCCGCAGCTGATCGAAAAACTGGAGAGCGCCATCGCTCGCCTGCCGATGCGGGGCGGCAGCCTTGCCGTACACTTCATCGACATCGACCGTTTCAAGGAGGTCAACGATTCGCTTGGTCACGACGGTGGCGATTTTCTGCTCAAGTCCATCGCCAAGCGTCTTCGCGCCGCGGCCAGGATCGACGACGTGGTGGCGCGGCTCGGCGGCGACGAATTCGTGGTCGTGCAGAGCGGGATCGCCGGCAAAGCTCAGGCCGATTCGTTTGCGAGCCATCTCGCCGCCGCGGTAAATGCGACCGTGAAATTCAAGCAGCACGAGATCCTCACCACCGCTAGCATCGGCGTGGCGCTGGCGACGGGGGAAGACACCACCGCCGAGCGGTTGCTCAAGAGTGCCGACCTCGCGCTCTACGCGGCCAAGGCAGCCGGCCGCAACTGCATCCGGTTTTTCCTGCCTGAAATGGACACTGAGCTACAAGCGCGCATCGAGCTCGAGAGGGCGATTCGCGACGCGGTACTGAACGATCGCTTCGAATTGCATTACCAGCCGCTCTTCGAAATATCCCAGCGCCGCCTTGCCGGCTTCGAAGCGCTGATCCGAATGCCCGCGGCGGACGGAACCCTCATTCCGCCATTGACCTTCATTCCGGTCGCCGAGGACTTGCGGCTTATCGACAAGATCGGGGCGTGGGTGTTGCGGGAGGCATGCCGCACGGCCGCGACCTGGCCGGCGCACCTGACCGTTGCAGTGAACCTGTCACCCGTGCAGTTCGTGGCGGGCAACATCGGTGACATCGTCGCCGCCGCACTAAAAGACGCCGGACTCGCGGCGCACCGGCTCGAACTGGAGATCACCGAAAGCCTGCTGCTCGGCAACACCGAAACGATCATGGCTCAGCTCCGGACGCTCAAGACGATGGGTGTTGCCATCGTGATGGACGATTTCGGGGCTGGCTATTCGAGCCTCAGCTATCTGTGGCGCTTTCCGTTCGACAAGATCAAGATCGATCGAGCCTTCATGCAGAGCCTCGACGGCCCTCATTGTCAGGTCGGGACAGTAGTAAAAGCGATCATCGCGCTCGGACGGGAACTGCGCATGCGGGTGACGGTCGAAGGCGTCGAGACCGCCAACCAGGCAGCTTTCCTCGACGCGGCCAACGGTGATCAGGTCCAGGGCTTCTTCTTCGGCGGGCCGATCCCCGCCTCAGAGCTCGGCGCCAGCATTCTCGCGGAGTTTGAGAAAGCAATGCCGCGGGCTTCGCCCGCGACCAAGCTGCACCTCGTCAACACATCGGCTGAACGGTAGCACGGACCCGTGCCTCTATCGGCCCAATGCGACTCTTGGCGATCCGCTATCGCAGACAATTCTCATGTTTCAGTTAGCCTTTGCAACACCAACATCGCATTTGGATTCGGCCGGCCGTATCTCGCGCGGAGGTTGCGCGTTGACTCTCAGGTGTATGATGCAAAAAAAACGCGTTTCGATTCGACATTCGAAGACGGCGGCGGTCCAGATATCGCAAAACCTCTCGCGGTGGACGGAAACCATGACGCGCACGGTTTGCAACGCGCGTTGGATGCGCGTCTCAGTCCCGGCAATGCCGATGCCCCCGCAACCGGCGGCGATGCCGCCGCGGATGTAGCGCAATCCAAGCCGAGCCGGACGCTTCTCCGATTTGTGAAGGCCGCGGCGGGCATCGCCATCGTCGCAGTATTCGGCTGGCTGCCGCTCAGAGCGCTTTTCCAGACATCAAGCGTCGAAGCCGTCGTCAATTCGAGGCTCGTGACGTTGCGGTCGCCGATTGACGGGAAGATTTCAGCCGGGGCCAGTCTGTCAGGCGATTTAGGCACCGTCGGTGAGGGCACTTTCATCCTCCGTGTCGTCAATCCGCGCGGCGACCGCGTGCGGCTCGATGACCTGCGCAGTCAGATGTCTCGCCTCGACAACGAAAGGCCGAGCCTCGTTTCGAAGATAGCTTCAGCCCAGGCGGGGCAGAAGGATCTGGCGCGTCAGGCGGCCCTGTTCACAGCGGGGCGCATTCGTCAGCTCGAGGCGCGCATCGCAGAAATCCAAACATCAATCGAAGCGGCCGCAGCGCGTCGTGAAGAGGCGGCAGCCGCGGTGGAACGAGCATCATCGCTCATCAAATCGGGCAGCGTTTCGTCTGTCGAGCTTGGGCGCCTGACGCGGGATCAAACCATTGCTCAGCAGACCGAAATCGGCGCGCGACGCCGTCTGGATGCAACCCAGGTCGAGCTCACCGCCGCGCGCGAGGGCACTTTCCTCGGCGACAGCTACAACGATCGTCCGAGCTCGGTGCAGCGTGAGGAGGAAATGCGGCAGCGGGCTGAAGGCCTCACCGCGGACGTAGCGCACGCCGATGCGCAAATCTCGTGGCTCGTCGGCGAGATAGAATCAGAGCGATCTCGTTACATCGGCCGCTCCGAGGCGGACATCAAGTTCCCCGTCGCCGGCCGAATATGGGAGGTCATGACGGCACCTGGAGAGGACGTCCGGGCCGGACAACCGCTCATTCGTCTACTCGATTGTTCCGGCGCCGTAGTGACGGCGAACGTCACTGAGAGCGTGTATAACGGGCTGCAACTGGGATCTCTCGCACATTTCCGGCCGAGCGCCGGCGGCCCCGAATTGACTGGCACCGTCGTCAATCTCACCGGCTCCGCAGGGGTCGCAGCGAACCTCGCCATTAATCCCGATGCGCTGAGCAAGGAACCGTATCGTGCGACGATTTCGGTCCCCGACCTCAACGATGGCTCCAACGATTGTCCAGTCGGGCGAACCGGACGCGTCATCTTCTCGCCAGACACTGCGAGAAAGCCATGATCGCCGCGCTGACACCGGGCCTTATTGCGCTCGGGTTCTGCGTTGCCGTCCTTCCCTGGTTGCGGCACGAGAACTCCACGGCGCGCTCGCTGATGATCTCAATCGCATTGCTGCTCATGATCCGCTATTTTGGATGGCGCATGACAGCCACGGTGCCGCCCGTCGGCTGGACCGCCGACTTCGCCGTGGGATCCGTGTTCCTCTTCGTCGAGGCTGTATCGCTTGCGGCGGGTGCACTGACACTGGTGTTTCTCAGTCGCTCGACCAATCGAACGCCGCAAGTCGAAGTCAACAGGCGGTGGCTTGCCGGACGGCAAGCTCCGCTGATCGACGTATTCATTTGCACCTACAACGAGGAAACGTCGATTCTGGAGCGCACAATCATCGGCGCCACGGGAATGAACTATCCCAACTACCGCGTCTGGGTTCTGGACGACGGACGGCGTGACTGGCTCGAAAAGCTTGCCGGCCAGCTCGGCTGCGGGTATCTGGCGCGCCCGGACAACAAGGACGCCAAGGCCGGCAACATCAATCACGCCCTGTGGCATGTGGCGGAGCTCGCCGATCCCCCAGATTTCATTTCGATTCTCGACGCCGATTTCGTGCCTATGCCCGAATTTCTCAGCCGCGCGACGTGCCTGTTCCGCGACCAGGGCGTAGGCGTGGTACAGACACCTCAGCATTTCATCAATGCGGATCCGATCCAAACCAATTTGGCCGCGACCAAGGTCTGGCCGGACGAGCAGCGCTTTTTCTTCGATATCCTGATGCCATCGAAGGACGCTTGGGGCGTGGCGTTTTGTTGCGGCACGTCGTCGGTCATCCGATTCTCGTCCCTCGTGAAGATCGGCGGCTTTCCGACCGATTCCGTGACGGAGGACTACTTGCTGACGCTGCGGCTGACGGAAATTGGATCACGCACGGTGTACCTGAACGAGCGTCTGACCTTGGGGCTGGCCCCGGAGGGACTCAAGGAGTACATCACTCAGCGCAGCCGATGGTGTCTTGGCTTCATGCAAATCTTTCGGGGGCGCAGTGGTCCCTTTTCCCGAAGATCGCAACTGGACGTTGTCGACAGGCTTTCTCTCATCGAAGCATTCATGAGTTGGACCTCGACCTATGTCGTCAAGGTCTTCGGTCTCGTCGTTCCAAGCCTTTATCTTCTCTTCGGCATCAAAGCGGTCCAGGCCGATCTTTTCGAACTCCTCGGATATTTCCTGCCTTTTTATGTCTGGTATTCGCTCACCATGGCCTGGATTTCCCGCGGACGCTCCATGGCGGTGATGTCGGATGTCGCTCAATACATTGCACTGCCGGCGGTTCTCAAGGCCGTGGCGGCGGGACTGCTCCAGACGCAGGGACACACATTCAAGGTCACGGCGAAGGGCGGGGATCGCGACCAACGCTTCGTCGAATGGCCACTGCTCAGGGTATACGGCACCGCATTGGCGATTACGCTCGCGGGTATCGTCTATGCCTTCGTGCTTCATGTGCAAGGTGACATGATCGCCTATGGCGGTCTGGCGCTCGCCTGGAGTTTGTACAACGCCATCATTCTGTTGATCGTCTGCCTGGTGTCCATCGAGCAGCCGCGGCGACGGAAGGCCGAGCGGTTCGAGCGAGATGAGCCTGTCCTTTTCAATATCGGTTCCCGGCAGTGCATCTACCGTTTGGCAGACATGTCGATCACGGGCGCTCGCTTCGTGAGCGACAATCCACCACCTGTCGGGACCGCAGTTCGCTGCACCCTCCAGGAGAGAAACGTCGCGGCCCTGGTCGTGCGACGCACGGGGAATGGCTTTGCAATCCGGTTTGATGAAACCCTCAACACCCGCATCGCTCTCATTCGCGCTTTCTATTCCGGTGACTACGTCAGCGCATTCACCGGCATCCACGCCGCCCCGATCGGCAAAGCATTAATGATGCGGATTTTCGGGTGACTACCTCTGCTGATGAAGCGCAGCACCAAGCTCGCTGAACGTCACCGTCGTTGCCAAGCCGAGCGCTGCAACCGGTTCTTCTCGACCAATGCCTACGTCCAGGCCTTTCGGCGCTCGACCGTTCCAGGTAGCGCGCGCCCTATGTAGGCGCCCGCAATTCGCCCTGAAACCAAGCCAAGGTATCAGACGATCTCATTGGGTCGACCAGCACGACCGCGATCTGGTCGACGAAATCGCAAGCGGGACATTCGAAGGTCCAAATCTCAGAACCGGCGGAGCTTGGCGTGATGCGCGCCAGCGTCGTTGTTATCCGGCATGTAGGACAAGGTGGTCGCTGAATGGCCATGAGACTCGCCTGAATCCGGCGGGAGCGCGATACTCTCAGTCACCGATGGGCGCCGATGCGGGCGGTGATGGACCATCATGGAACCGAGAGCTCTGCCGCCACCGGTCAATATTGACCACCATCCAAATTACGGCCCGCTATCCCAAACATGATCTTTCACAGATCGATTCATTTTTCATCGGACGAGTGCGGAACAGCGAGCGCACCCGCGCTATATCGCCCGATTTCACGACCGCCGGGTCGAGATGGAGTTCAAAGTCCGCGGGCTGCCCTAGCGGCGCGCCCCAGTCGGCGCGTCAGCACGCCTGCCGTTTCGTCCGGCCCTCCAGCTGCGCACCGCGCCACAGCTTTGACAAACGCTTGACCTAAATCAAGCAGCCTTGGTGCGGATTGAGCCGACCTCGATGAGGGGCCAACGTCAAGGTATCGGGCATGCGCGTCTCCGGCAGGATGCTGTTCGTGTTGATGGTTGCCCTGGCATCGCTCGGGGCGATGTCGCAGGAGCGCGCCGATCAACCCACCGCCGACAACGAAATCCGTATCGGCAATGTCATGCCGTATTCGGGACCGCTGTCCGAATTCGGCGCCATCGGCCAGGCGGAAGCGGCCTATTTCGACATGGTCAACGCGCGCGGCGGCATCAACGGCCGCAAGATCCGCTTCGTCACGCGCGATGACAATTCCGATCCGACGACCGCGCTGGAGCTGACGCGCAATCTGGTCGAGACGGACGACGTGCATTTGATGTTCGGATCGTTCGGCACGCCCGGTAATCTCGCCACGCGCTGGTATCTGAACGCGAAGAAGATCCCACAGCTGTTCGTCGCCTCCGGCGACGAGGAGCTGAGCCAGGCCAAGGCGTTTCCCTGGACCATGGGCTGGCAGCCGTCGTTCCGGTCGGAGGGGCGCATCTACGCCAACTATCTCCAGGCCTACTATCCCAGGAAGAAGATCGTGGTGCTCTGGCAGAACGACCAGTTCGGGCGTGCGCTTCTCAAGGGCCTGGAGGAAGGTCTTGGCGATCTGAACCGTCTCGTCCTCGTCGACATCGCCTTCGACATTGCCGATGAGCATCTCGACGGACACGTCTCGATCCTCAAGCGCGCCGGCGCCGATATCTTCGTCTTTCTCGGTGTACCGTCGACGGCGTCCAAGGTGATCAAGCTGGCGGCGGCAATGAAATGGCGCCCGGTCTTCATCGTCAACGACGCCTCCGCCTCGATCGCCAATGCGATGGCGCCCGCAGGCCTGGAGAATTCCTCTGGCGTGATCTCGGCGGCTTTCCTCAAGGATCCGAGCGATCCCGCCTGGAAAGACGATCCCGCCATGAAGGACTGGTTCACTTTCATGGACAAATACCATCACGACGAAAGCACCAACAGCAGCGCCGCGCTCTATGGCTACGCCGCGGCAGAGGCGCTGACGCAGGTGCTGAAGCAATGCGGCGACGACCTCTCGCGCGAGAACATCATGCGTCAGGCGGCTTCGCTGAGGAATTATCAGCCTTCGGTCGCCCTGCCCAACATCAGGATGAACACCTCGCCGAACAGCTACCTGCCGATCCGGCAGATGCGGCTGGTCCAGTTCGACGGCCGCTCCTGGCAACCCTTCGGCGACGTGATCGAAACCGCCTTCACGGAAGGCGCGGCGCGGTGAGTTGACTCGGGCCCACCTATTGCTGGGCTACCCCTCTCCCCCGCCCTCTCCCACAAGGGGGGAGGGAGCCGAGCGGAGAACGGAGCAGCGTCGCACCATGATCGACTTTCCGCGAAGTTGGACAACGTCGCCACGTTAAAGATGTGTTCCCCTCCCTCCTTGTGGGGGAGGGCTAGGGAGGGGGTGCCACACGGCACACTCTCTCGATGGGAGACGGCAACGCGCGTGCTCCTCACGCCGGGTTCAGCGAGGCCAGCGCATTCTCCAGCAGCGAGCGCACCCGCGCCGCGTCGCCGGATTTGACCACGGCGGGGTCGAGATAGAGCTCCAGCCCCGGCGCTCGCTCGGTGATGATCCCGCTCCTTTCGGCGGCCGCGTCGTTCAGCGCGTCGACCGAATAGGGAATGATTTCGCGGCTGATGCCCTTCATCGTGATCGCGGGCGGCGCGTGGGCGCGGACGATGTCGCTGACCAGCGCGAAGGTCTCGTAGCTCAACACGATGCCGCCGGGCTCGGCGATCGATTGCAGGCGCGCGGCGAGGTTCGCCTCCGCACCGATGATGGTGTAGTCCATGCGATCGCTGCTGCCGAAATTGCCGACATTGCAATAGCCGGAATTGATGCCCATGCGGGCCTTGAACGGCAGCTCGATGCCGGAGGCGCGCCATTTCGCATTGAGCTCGGTGAGCCGGTGCTGCATGCGCCAGGCCATCTGAAGGCAGGCCTGCGCGTCGGCGCGGTCGCCTTTGGTCTCGGGGTCGCCGAAGAAGATCAGCATGGCATCGCCGATGAACTTGTCGATGGTGCCGCCAAATTCGTGGGCGACCGCCGACATCTCGGTGAAATATTCGTTGAGGAGCTGGGTCAGCAACTCCGGCTGGAGCCGCTCCGCCGTCGCGGTGAAATTCTGGATGTCGGAGAAGAAGATGGTGAGCTTCTTGCGCTCGGTGTGGATGGTGACGTCCTTCTGGCCGGAGAAGATGCTCTTGTAGACCTGCGGCGGGATGTAGCGCGAGATCTTCATCGACAGCGAAGCCAGGAAGTCGTTGGCGGATTCGAGCTCCTTGTTCATGCCCTTGATACGGCTCGCCTGGCGGCGCTGCAGCGAGAGAAACGACAGGCCGCTGCCGGCGGCGATCAGGAAATAGGCCAGCAGGAACTTGAACGAGAAGATGTTGGCGGCGATCGGCTGGGCGATGATCACCTCCTGGATGCCTCTGACGTCACCAACCTTCCAGTCCTTCTTCGGGCTCTCGGGGTGGCTGTTGTGGCAGCTGACGCAGGCCGGGCCCATCGTCACCGGAGCAATCAGCCGGACCTTGTCGTTGAACAGCGAGGTCTCGGTGTCGACGATCTTCTGCGCTCGGGATCGTTGCGAAGCGATTCGAGCGCGTCCTTCTCGAACTTGTCGAGCTGGTGCGGGGCGCGGTTCTGGAACGGGAAGTCCGAGACGAAACGGTAGGTGATGTTTTCCTGCTGCGCCCCGATCACCCGCCCTAGCTCCAGCGACAATGTCGCCGGGATCGGGATCGCGCCGGGGATGGATTCGTAGTTGTGAATCACCTGGTCGTACCGTTCGGATTGGCGATGATGCGCCCGACCACGTTGGTCGCGTAGTAGCTGCGCACGCTCGTGATCACCGAATTCAGGTCGATCGCCTGCCGGCGCAGCGCGGTCTTGCTGAGTTCGGTCAGGTCCAGCCACACCGCGAGCGGCAAGGCGAGCAGCAGGAAGGCGATCGCGGCACCGGTCAGGATGCCGCTCTTGCGCTTTTCTTCGGAGATCTCTTGCTTCACTCTTTGGCTCCGTGATTGCGTTCCTGTCTCGAACTCGGGGCGATTTGCGGAACAGAGCCAATAAACGCGCTCCCGCGCAACCCCATTTTATGGTGGTCGCGCCAAGCGGCTTTTCGTTTCATGGCGAATGTTTAAGATCGGCATTTATCTGCATTCACTCCGCCAGGAGATCCACCAAATGGCCGAGACCATCCGCATCAAGCGCTTCAATGCGCGCTCCGTCATCGTGCCGATGAACCTCCCGCTCCAGACCTCGACCGGGGCTGTCGCAAAGGCACCGCTGGTGCTGATCGACTGCGAGACCGACCAGGGCGTCCAGGGGCACGCCTATCTGTTCTCGATCACGCCATCGGCCTTGAAGCCGTTGACGGCGATGGTCGCGGAAATGTCGGAGCTGCTTGCGGGCGACGAGCTGCTACCGTTCGAGATCGAGCGCAAGCTGACCCAGCGCTTCACCCTGCTGGGGCTCGCCGGCCTGCAGCGGCTGGCACAATCCGGCATCGACATGGCGGCATGGGACGCACTGGCGCGCGCACGCGGCCTGCCGCTAGCGCGGCTGCTCGGCGGCGCGCCAAGACCGGTCAGGGCCTACAATTCGAAGGGGCTCGGCATCATGCCGGCGGGTGCCGCGGTGGAGGAAGCCCACAAGCTGCTGGCCGAGGGCTTTCAAGCCGCAAAGATCCGCGTCGGCCGTCCCGATGCACGGGAAGACCTGAAGGTGGTGCGCGCGGTGCGCAAGGCCGTCGGCGACGACGTGACCTTGATGTGCGACTATAACCAGGCGCTGACGGCCACCGAGGCGATCCGCCGTGGCGAGATGCTCGACGATGAGGGCCTGACCTGGATCGAGGAGCCGATCCGTCACGACGATTATGAGGGTAACGCCCGCATCGCGGATGCGCTGCGCACGCCGGTCCAGATCGGCGAGAATTTCGACAGCGCCTTCGCGATGCAGACCGCGCTCTCAGCCGAAGCCTGCGACTACGTGATGCCCGACGTGCAGCGCATCGGCGGCGTCACCGGCTGGCTGCGCGCCGCCGCGCTGGCGCATGCCGCCGGGATCGAGATGTCGACGCATCTGTTCTCGGAAGTCAGCGCGCATCTTTTGTGCGTGACGCCGACCGCGCATTGGCTCGAATATGTCGACTGGGCCGACGCAGTGCTTTCAACGCGGCTGATCATCAAGGACGGCTTTGCCCTGCCGAACGAGGAGCCCGGCAACGGGATCGCGTGGGACGAGGCTGCGGTGAAGAAGTATCTGGTCGAATAGACCGCGTGTCGTCGCGACGTATCGAAGTGCGAACGTCGAAGCTGACGATCAGCGAACGGCATGCCTTTCTACGACTGAACAGCGGCAATCATACTCAGCTCGACCGGTGCACCCCGCGGCAACTCGGCGACGCCGACAGATGTACGCGTGTGACGACCGAGATCGCCTAGGCGCTCGATCAACCGGTCGGAAGCGCCGTTCATGACTTGCGATTGCTGAGTGAATCCAGGGGCCGAGGCGATGTATCCAACGAGCTGCAAGACCTGGACGATCTTGTCCTCTCCACCTGTTGCGTGATTGATGGCCGAAATGCAGAGATCTGCGCAGAGGGCCGCCGCCCCCTGTGCGGCGGCGACATCGACACCTGCGCCGACTTTACCGGAGCACAGCAGGGCTTCGCCGCGACGCGGCAGCTGACCACTGACATACGCAATTCCACCATGGATGATCACCGGCAAGTAGTTGCCACCTGGTTTGTTCACGCTGCTCATATCGATAACCTGCCTTCATTTCTCGCTGGCGTGGTGGGCGGACAATGGCAGGCGGGGAGTCGCGGATCAAGCTGCGCATTGCACCGAGGTGGTGCACGATAACGATCCCCCATGACCACATGGCGCCTTCATTCGCACATCCGCGTCGTCGCGATCGGCGGCGAGGATCGAGTTCGGCGAGAGCTGGCAGGCCGCGCTGGTGCGTAAGTTCCACGAGGAGCTCGGTATCGGAATCTCCATCGTGAAGGCGATGAGCTGAACACGTTGCTGCTTCCACATCGTCATTGCGAGCGCGGCCAAGCAATCCAGAATCCCTCCGCGGAAACAGTCTGGATTGCTTCGTTGCGCTCGCAATGACGGAGTGTGAGGCAGCAGCGCTGCCTGACCAGCTACCCTACCAAACCTCCGCGCCGGGAATCTTCCTGCGCACCGCGATGCGCTGGATCCAGATGCAGCGGCGGATGGATCTGTTGGAGCGGCCGACGGCCGAGATGCCCTCGCCGGCCTGAAGCAGCGGCGCCACGCTTTCGCGCAATGCGCGGCAGCGCTGCAGTTCGGCCTGCCAGTCGATGACCGCAGCAGCGGCGCGCGACGACATCAGCGCCAGCACCATCAGGGCAGCATAACTCGCCCGCATCACCCGCGTTCCCTTCATTTTGATCCGCGCTCGTCGCGCCAGTAGCGGAAATCGCAATGGGACGCGCCTTGCATGATGGTTTGCGTGCGCGTGAGCCTGACGTCGGCGCCAAATCCATCCGCGGTCGCGAAGTCGGCGGTGCAGACCAGCAGGAAACCGAGCTCCGGCTCGCCCAGCGCCTTGTAGAACTCGGCATAGGCGCATCGCGTCACGTCGAACGCAAAGGCGTCCTGGGTCTGCTCGATGATGTCATAGGCGAGCGCGTCGTCTCGGGCATAGGTCTTGAACGCCGACGCGACGGCCTTGCCGAGATCAGCTTCGTTGTTAGTGCTGTTCTTTGCCTTCCAGAATTCCTCGCCGAAGCCGCGATAAAGGTCGCCAAGCGCCTTGCGCACCAATGCATTGGCGCGCGCCTCGCCGAGTTCGGCCTGCAACGCCTTAACCAGGGGCACCAGCACCTGCGCCTGGATCTTTGCCTGCTCGATGACGGACACGCTCATGGGCAACCTTCATCCGGGTTACTTCACACCACAAGACGATAACTCAACTCGCTGCTCGCGGCGAGGGTTTGCTTGCCTGGTCCCGTGGCATCCGGAAGTCTACGTTTCCGTGATGCGGGGTCATCGCCGATCGTGCAATCCTGAAAACATCGACCTGGCCACAATGGTATGACGCTCACCATTCAAATTCCGCCGGCAAATGACCAGAGGTGACCATGATCCGACCCAAAATGCCTTCAGGCAATTTCACGCCACGAGTGTTTTCACGGCGCCCTCAAGTTGCGGCGTTTGCCGCAGCGCTGTTTCTCGCCGCAACGTTCTGGCCGGCCGGAGGCGCGCAGGCTGCCGCAAATGATGCCGAAGCACGAACCATCTTCGAGAAATTCATCGCGGCGCAGAATGCGCATGATGCGGACGCCATGAAGGCCATGCTCCTGAATTCACCCGGAACGCTGTTGTTTGCCAGAAACATCGAGACGCGCGGTCGCGATGAGGTCGCCGCGCGGTTCAAGACCTATTACGAGGGCACCTGGCACCTCGAACCCGACATGTCGAAATTCCGCGTCGCCGTGATCTCGAACGAGATCATGCAGATCCTCGTGCCGATCGTCTTTACGCGCGGCCTTCCGGGCAAGCCGCCACAACAAAATACGTTTCTGATCAGCCAGACCTACGTTCAGGATGCGGACGGCTGGCACGTCGCCTCCATCCTTCCGGTCGCAAACACGGAACTGAAATAGGGGATTTAGCGGCGGTGTGTCGGCGAAGGAGGCTGCCGCTCCAGTCCGTCTACGCTCTTCGAGCTACACCGGACACGCTTCGCCGAAATGAGATTGGTGGCTTGCCGAGCCGAAGCTCGCGGCGGCAGCTCGCCTGCGCCCTTTGGGCTTCGGCGCGGCATCCTTCACTCGGCTATCGCGAGCGAAGGATGGTGGGCGCGACAGGGATCGAACCTGTGACCCCTACCATGTCAAGGTAGTGCTCTCCCGCTGAGCTACGCGCCCTAGATGTCGTCTAGATCGGGTCGGGTCCCTATAACGGCTCACGGGAGCCGGTGCAAGGACGGAAGGGGCCCGATTTAGGCCGCCAGCATCTTGTTCACTTCGCTGACCAATTCTCTCAAATGCACGGGCTTGGACAGCACCTTGGCGTTCTTGGGCGCATCCGAATCGGAGTTCAGGGCGACCGCGGCGAAGCCCGTGATGAACATGATCTTGATGTCGGGGTCGAGTTCCGAGGCCCGGCGGGCGAGCTCGATGCCGTCCATCTCCGGCATCACGATGTCGGTGAGCAGCATCTCGAACGGCTCTTCCCGCAGCCGCTGATAGGCGGCCATGCCGTTATCGTGGGACGAGACCTGAAAACCGGCGTTTTCCAGCGCCTTGACCAGGAAACGGCGCATGTCGTTGTCGTCTTCGGCGAGCAGGATCTTTGGCATGGCGGAAATGTCGAATCCCCAGAGGATATCAGCGGAGGTCACTAAGCCCGACGGAGGGTAAATTTGGGGTGAAAATCTTTACCCTCCGCAGCTCGCGCTGCCGGACTCTTGTGAACCGGAATACGGCACGAAGCAATCGAGCCGTACCTGCCGGTCCCCACCTCGCTGCCCGCAGGGTTAAGACATGTTCCAGCGCAGATCTCATCTTTTCGCTTGGCAGGATGGTTGCGATTCCGGACAATGACGACACATAAGAGCCGCCCGATCGGCCGAATCAATGCGCCAAGGGCGAAGCCTGATACCGAGAGGCGGAGCCTGATTGCCAAGGGCGAAGCCTGACACCAAGGGACGAAGCCTGAGAAGATGACCCGGTTTGACGGCGACAAGTCGCCAGCCTTCGAGATCGTTGAGCCCGCGCAATGGCGCGCGCCGGTTATCTTCAACTCGCCCCATTCCGGCTCGACCTATCCGGACGAATTCCTCAGCGCCTCCAGGATCGACCTGCCGACGCTGCGGCGTTCCGAAGATTCCTTCATGGACGAGTTGATCGGCCATCTCAGCGAGCGCGGCTTTCCGACCGTGCGGGTCAACTTTCCCCGCTCCTATGTCGACGTCAATCGCGAGCCCTACGAGCTCGATCCCCGGATGTTCACCGGGCGCCTGCCGAGCTTTGCCAACACCCGCTCAATGCGGGTCGCCGGCGGACTTGGCACCATTCCGCGCGTGGTCGGCGACGGCCAGGAGATCTATCGCGAGCGCATCCTGGTCGACGACGCACTGGGGCGGATCGAGACGCTGTACAAGCCCTATCATCGCGCGCTGCGCCGGCTGATCAACAAGGTGCACCAGATGTTCGGCACCGTCGTGCTGGTCGACTGCCATTCGATGCCCTCGGTCGGCGTCTCCCGCGACGAGCCGCGCCGGCCCGACATCGTCATCGGCGACCGCTACGGCACGAGCTGCACGCCGCTATTGCCCGACCGGGTCGAGGAGACCATGGCCGGCCTCGGCTATTCGATCGGCCGCAACAAGCCCTACGCCGGCGGCTTCATCACCGAGCATTACGGTAACCCGGCCAGTGGCCTGCATGCCGTGCAGCTCGAGCTCAACCGCGCAATCTACATGGACGAGCGGCGGCGCGAGCGCAGTCCGCGCTTTGCACAAGTGGCGTCGGACTTCGGCGTGCTCGCAGACGTGCTGGCGACCACGGTCCCGTTCGGCGATCTCGGCCCGTTCCAGGCCGCGGCTGAATAGGCGCGACGTTTTCTTCGAACAATTGTGTTGGGTGCGATCAGCGCGAATGCGTTTCGCGGCGAGCATCGAAATGAAAGCCGATGCCGAGAGAAAGCAGAGGCTGAAAGAAAAAAGGGCCGCTTCTAATGAAGAAGCGGCCCAAGTCTAGGGAGGAAACGCCCAAGGAGGGCAGCAGTAACGCGAGAAGCGCTACCGCACCGCAACAATATGCGGCCGCGCCGCACAAAGTGCAAGGGCTTTCGAGCGGTTTCCCATGCAATGAGGACATAGCTCGGTTGCTTCTAGAGAAACCCAGATTCAGTTCCTTTCATAAGGAAATTCAATGGGTTGATAGTCATTTGCATACGAACGAGGCAGATCCGGAACTAAGGTTTCAACTCAATGATCGATTTTTGGCCGGCCTAGTTCTTTGAAGGGGGGACGCATTCGGCATCCAAAATACCAGGGTGCAAAGCAAGACAGCGCTGCACGATTCTTCCGATTTGAGCTAGGCAGGAGTGAGCTTCACCCGACTTTCGCTTTTTGAGGATACGCCGTGACGGTGATCGATTTCTCCGCCTTCATCGGACGGCTCGCCACCGCCTCCGGCGAAACCATCCTACCGTTCTTCCGCACCTCGCTGTCGATCGAGGACAAGAGCAAGACCAAGGATTTCGACCCCGTGACCGAGGCCGATCGCGCCGCGGAGGCGGTGATGCGGCGTCTGATCAAGGCCAACTTTCCCCAGCACGGCATCGTCGGCGAGGAATTCGGCAACGAGCGCGAGGATTCGGATTATGTCTGGGTGCTCGACCCCATCGACGGCACCAAATCCTTCATCGGCGGCTTTCCGATCTGGGGCACGCTGATCGCGCTCCTGCACAAGGGCACGCCGGTCTACGGCATGATGCACCAGCCCTTCATCGGCGAACGCTTTTCCGGCGACAGCGGCTCGGCTCATTATAAAGGCCCGTCCGGCGAGCGCCGGCTCCAGGTCCGGCGCTGCGCCTTGCTGTCGGAGGCGACGACCTACACCACCAGCCCGCTGCTGATGAGCGAGCGCGACCGCGCCATCTTCGGCCGCATCGAAACGGGCGCGCGGCTGTCGCGCTATGGCGGCGACTGCTACTCCTATTGCATGCTGGCGGCAGGTCACGTCGATCTCGTGGTCGAGACCGAGCTGAAGCCTTACGACATCGCAGCCCTGATCCCGATCGTGACCGGTGCCGGCGGCGTCGTCACCACCTGGGAAGGCAAGCCGGCCCAGGGCGGCGGCCGCATCGTCGCGGCCGGCGACGCCAGGGTTCACGAAGAAGCACTGAAACTGCTCAACGGCTAGGCGATCTAGGAGCCTGCATGACCAACCGACGTACGCTCCTTCTCGCGGCCTTGCTTCTTTTTCCGACGCTCGCCTCCGCCCAGAATTTCCCGGCCAAGCCGATCAAGCTGATCGTGCCGTTTCCGGCCGGCGGCCCCAACGATATCATCGCGCGGGTGATCGGCCAGCGCATGTCGGAACTGTCAGGGCAGCCGGTGCTGATCGACAATCGCGGCGGCCAGGGTGGCGTGCTCGGCACCGATGCCGTCTCCAAGGCTGCACCTGACGGCTACACCATCGCGATCTCCAGCGCCGGCGCGCTGGCGATCAGCCCGAGCATGGAAAGGGTCGCCTACGATACGCTCAACGACCTCACGCCCGTGACGTTGGTCGCAACCGTGCCGGAAATGTTGGTGGTCGCCACCAACGTCCCCGCAAAGGACATCGCGGAATTGATCGCGCTCGCCAAGGCGCAGCCGGGAAAACTCAACTTCGCCTCCTCCGGACCCGGCAGCCTGCCGCATCTCGCCGGTGAATTGTTCAAGCTGACGGCCAAGATCGACATCGTGCACGTGCCCTATCGCGGCGCGGCGCCCGCCGTGAACGATCTGCTGGGCCAGCAGGTGCAGATGACGTTCCTGGACCTCCCCGTGCTGCTGCCGCAGGTCAAGGCGGGCGCCCTGCGACCGATCGCGGTCGGCTCCGCCGAGCGTTCGCCGACGGCGCCTGACGTGCCGACCACCACAGAAGCGGGCTTTGCGGATCTGCGCATCGAGAACTGGTACGGCATGGTCGCGCCGAAGGGCACGCCGAAGGAGATCGTCACCGCGCTACATGATCTGGCCACGAAGGCGATGGCGGATCCGGCGGTGAAGGAAAAGCTCGCTGCCCAGGGCGCGACGCTGGTCGGCGATGAGCCGGAGCATTTTCGCACATTCATCGCGGACGAGACGCAGAAATGGGCGAAGGTGATCAAGGACGCTGGCGTGGAGACGGCGAAGTAGCTGCGTCTTAACCTCTTCTAAAGGGAGGGGAAATCCCAGAACTCACACCGCCGCAGACCGCAAATGCTCCACCAGCATCTTCGCCGGGCGCGGTAGTGTCTTGAAGCTTCGCGCGCAGATCACGAGTTTGCGGTTGGCCCAGCTATCGCGCAGGCGGACCATGGCGAGCGGCATCAGTTTTGCGCAGCGGCGGGCCGCGGCTTCGGGCACCAGCGCGACGCCGACATCGGCGGCGACCATCTGGCAGATCGCATCGAAGTCGCGCAAGCGTGCGCGGTAATGCGGCCGCATGCCGAGCCGGGCGGCGTGCTTCGAAATATGCACCTGAAGCGCGGTGGCGCTGGTGAGCCCGACGAAGTCGCAAGCGCCCGCCTCCTGAAAATCGATCGCGCGGCGGCCGGCGAACGGGCCGCGCCTGGACGTCACCAGCGTCAGGCGATCCTCGCTGAAGGCGAATCGCTCGATATGATCGGGCAGCGCGTGCTCGGCGGCGAAGCCGAGATCGGCCGCGCCCGCAGTGATCGCGGCCGCGATGTCGGTGCTCTCGCGCTCTTCGATGTCGATGGCAACGTCGCGATGCTCGCGCAGGAAGCCGGCGAGCGCCTTCGGCAGATGCTCCGAAAGCCCTGAGGTATTGGCGAGGAAGTGCACGCTGGCGCGCACGCCGCTGGCAAAGCCGGCGAGATCGCCGCGCATGGCGTCGATCTGGTGAATGACGAGACGGGCGTGATCGAGCAGGCTCTCGCCGGCCGAGGTCAACTCAACGCCGCGGCGCCCGCGCTTGAGCAGCGCGACGCCGAGCGCATCCTCCAGCCCCTTGATGCGCGCGCTGGCTGAGGCCAGCGCCAGATGCGACCGCTCCGCGCCGCGGGTGATGCTGCGCTGGTCGGCGACCGCGATGAACAGCTGGAGGTCGACGAGGTCGAAGCGCATCGGGGGTCCCTTCAGCCTTCGTTCCAAACGAAGGCTTTCTCCGTAAGCTACAGATTGTGCCGGCGCGCTGCATCGGTCAATGTGCAGATATGATCGACCCGCTCCTCATTCTCATCGCCGCCGTTTTCCTGATCGCCGGATTCGTCAAGGGCGTGGTCGGGCTCGGCCTGCCGACGGTCTCCATGGGCCTGCTCGCGGTGAGCATGGCGCCGAGCCGCGCGATCGCCATCGTGATCGTCCCCGCCATCGTCACCAACATCTGGCAGACCTTCGTCGGCCCCCATTTGCGCGATATCCTGAGGCGGCTGTGGCCGCTGATGATCGGCACCGTGATCGGGTGCTGGCTCAATGCCGGCGCGCTCACCGGCCCGCATGCGCGCTACGGCACGATCGTGCTCGGCGTGCTCCTGGTCATCTACGCGATCATCGGGCTGAACAAATTCCAGTTTCATGTTGCGCCAAAGAACGAGAAATGGGTCGGCGGCGTGGTCGGCGTGGTCACCGGCGTGATCTCGGCCTCGACCGGCGTGCAGGTGATCCCCTCGATGCCGTTCATGCAGGCGATCGGCATGGAGAAGGACGAGCTGGTGCAGGCGCTCGGCGTGTTTTTCACGACAGCGACACTGGCGCTCGCCTTCAATCTCACCGCGGGGGGATTGCTGACGCCGGCCAACGCGGTGCCGGGCGCCGTGGGCATGGCCTGCGCGTTTGCCGGCATGTATATCGGCCAAACGGTGCGGGCGCGGATGCCGGCGGAAGCGTTTCGCCGCTGGTTCCTGATCGCGATGATCCTGCTCGGCCTCTACCTCGCCGGCAGCGCGCTGCTGAAGGAATTCGCGTAAAGGACGTTACCGCGTCTCCAGCATGGCGACGCGGATGCCGAGATAGATGAAGAGGCCGCCGAGGGCACGGTTGACCCAGGCGACCGCGCCTTCGGAGCTCCGCAAGCGGTGGGCGGCCCTTGCCGCGAACGCCGCCAGCACCAGGCACCACAGCGTTCCCGTGCAGATGAAGATCAGGCCCAGCATCAGGAAGGCGAGCGGCTTGTGCGCCGAGTCGGCTGCGACGAATTGCGGCAGGAAGGCAAGGAAGAACAGCGCGACCTTGGGATTGAGCGCGTTGGTGAAGACGCCCTGGAGGAAAACCCGCCGCAGCGAGCTCTGCACAGGCGCGTCGATGGCCGAGGCCAGCACCGGGCGCGACCACAGCATCTGAAGCCCGGTCACGACGAGATAGGCCGCTCCGACCAGCTTCAGGATCGAGAACGCGGTCGATGAGGCCATCAGCAGGGCCGAAAGGCCGATTGCCGCGCCCGCGACATGGAAAAAGCAGCCGCAACTGATGCCCAGCGCGGCCGCGGCGCCACCTCGCCAGCCCAGCTGCATGCTGCGGCCGATCACATAGACCGTATCAGGCCCCGGCGTGATGTTGAGCAGCACGCCCGACAGGACGAAGAGCCAGATTTCGTGAATGCCCAGCATGTGTGACGTGCCTCCGCCGCCCAACCGTAGCCCAAGAGGTCGGCTTAGTGCGTTCGCTCGTCCCCGTCCACTGCCGGGATTGCCGAGGATTTACCTCGAATTTGCAATGCGGATCATACTTTCGCTCGGCCTCATCTGCTCTATAAGGAACGGGTTCTTTGAATGCGGGATTCGAGGCGACTGCCACGCCGTGGCCGGTCCTCGATCTCTTCCAAGTCTCTTGCAAGTCTCTTGGAGCTCCGGAATATGGAAAGACGTCTGGCCGCCATTGTCTGCGCCGATGTCGCCGGCTATTCGCGCATGATGGGCACCGATGAGGCCGGCACCCATGCCGCCTTCAAGGCCCATCGCAGCGCGATCCATCCCATCATCCTCAATCACGGCGGCCGCGTCGTCAAAAACACCGGCGACGGCTTCCTGCTGGAATTCCCCTCGATCGTCGGCGCCACCGAGGCCGCGATCGCGATGCAGACCCTGATGGCGGAGCGCAATCACCATCTGCCCGCCGATCGCGCCATGCAGTTCCGCCTCGGGATCCATATGGGTGACGTCATCGCCGACGAGGACGAGGTCTTCGGTGACGATGTCAACATTGCCGTCCGCCTCGAAGCCGTGGCGAGCCCCGGCGGCTTCGCCATCTCGGCCAAGGCCTACAAGGAGGCCAGCAAGCATCTCACCGTGCCGCTGGTCGATGCCGGCAACCACCGCTTCAAGAACATCAAGGATCCGATCGGGGTCTGGACCTGGACGCCTGAAGGTGCACCGGCGCTTGCGCCCGCGCTGAGGGAGGCATCCGCCCTCTCGCAGCAGTATCGCACCGCGATCGTCGGCGTGCTCCCTTTCGCCAATCTCAGCGACGCACAGGACGAGTATTTCTCCGACGGCCTGACCGAGGATCTGATCCACGCGCTGTCGCTGCAATCCTTCTATCGCGTGCTGAGCCGCAACTCGACGTTCGTGTTCAAGGGCAACAACGCCAGCACCCGCCTGATCGCGCGGGAGATCGACGCCACCTATCTGATCCAGGGTTCGGTGCGGCGTGCCGGAGCCAAGATCCGCGTGACCGCAGAGCTGATCGCGCCGGAGACCGGCGAGCAGCTCTGGACTGGCCGCTACGACCGCGACATCGGCGATCTCTTCGCGATGCAGGACGAGATCACCACCAACCTGTCCGCCGCCATCGCCACCGAGATCGTCCGGGCCGAAGCCTCGGCGCCGGCGCGGCTCTCGACCGACGTCACCGCCTGGGACCGCTTCCTCAAAGGACTGTCGCACTATTATCGGCAAACCAAGGAAGACCTGGCCATCGCCGTCGACCTGTTCCGGGAGGCCATCAGGCTCGAACCCAAGCTGTCGATTGCGCACGCCTATCTCGCCACGATCCAGATCCAGAGCATCCAGTTCGGCTGGGTCAAGGGCACGCGCGAGATGTGGGCCGAGGCGATGAAGCTTGCCGAAACCAGCGTTCGGCTCGATCCGCGCTCGTCATTTGCGTTCTCGATCCTGTCCTGGACCCACGCGCTGGAGGGGCATTACGAGGCCGCGATGGACGCCGCCAAGCGCGCCGTCGCGCTCAACCCCTACGACAACGGCGCGCGCGGCGTGCTCGGCATCTGCCATTTCGTCATCGGCGAGCACCGCGAGGCGATCGAGCTGTTCTCGATGGCCGCACAGCGCGACAACAGCGATCCGCGCTACCAATGGGCCGCACTGAACGCCTTCAGCCATTATCTGCTGGGCCAATATGACGCGACTCTGTCATGGGCTCGAGAACAGCTCTACATCAACCCGAACCATTTGCAGGCGCTGGCAATCCGCGCCGCGGCGCTGGCGCAATTGGGACGCGGCGACGAGGCGGTCGAGGCGACCCGCGTGCTCATGGCTAACTACCCGACTCTCAATGTCGACCGCCATTTGCGCAATTTCCACTGGAAGCGGCCCGAGGACCTCGCCCATTACCGCGCCGGACTCTTGAATGCGGGCGTGCCGCTCGGCAAACTGACCCTGGTTTCGAGCGACGTCAAACGCGTCGCCGAATCCTGAGAGCCAGCCGCGGCCACGCGGCAATGTCCCCTCCGCCTTTATTGACACGACAGTGAATTCAGCCACACTCGGCTACACGCTGAAGTAGTATAACGTGTTGTCGGTTTGTCAGGACTTTCCGCGCTCTATCGCCGCGTCTGTATTTCACGATTCGCCGTTTTCAGGATTTGGGCCATGCATGACTCCGCTCCGAAGCCCTCCTTAGACCCTTCGATCCAGGTCTCCCCGAACAATCCCTGTCCATTCCTCCGCGGCCTCGTCGGCGAGGGGTTTGTTGACGGCAGAACCGTTCCGCTCGGCACGCTGTCGCAAACGATCGCGAATGCGAGCGGCGAGACCGGGCTGAAGAAGGTCTCGGCCCGCATCCAGGTCCGCGGCGTTGCGCTTATCGCCAACGGGCTCGGTCACATCCTGAAGAGCATATTTTCGGGCGCACAGCTCGACGCGTTGCGTGGCGGCCCTCTCGACAAGCGCGGTGCCGGCTCGCGCGTCCTCGGCGTCGACGGCAAGGTCGATGAGGACGAGCTTGCGCGGTTTGCGAGCTTCGGCCGGGACTACCGGGATCCGAACGGCGGCGGCTCTGAGCCCGGTCTCAACGCCTCGGAAATCGGCGTCTTCATGCGCGACAACCTCAAGCGCGCCGGCAGCGCCGCGCGCTGGTACTACCCCCTGCTGATGAAGTTCGAGTGGCCGATCCTCCTGAAGATCATGGGCAAGGGCGCGGGTGAGGACCGCTATCTCAGCGTGGCCGACGTGCGCACTCTGTTCAACGAGCGGCAATTCCCTGCTCGCATCAACCAGCGGCTGGTATCGCAGCCGGTGCTGTCCACCTGCCAGCGTGTGGTGCGGGGCGCCCTCAAGGTTGCGGCCCTGCTGCTCGCCCTCGGTCTCGCCTTGCTCGTTGCGGTCGCCGAATTTCCCGACCAGGTGCGCGCCATGCTGCCGCAAAAGGGAATTCTCGTGAATCTCCTGCCGCCACCCTTGCCCACGGTCCCGGAGACGAAGGCGGCCTTTTGGCTCGAACAGAATTGGTCGCTGAAGGACAGGCACTGGTTTCACCATGCCAGCCAGGGCACAGCGACCTTCCCGGTGCCCTATGAATGGTTCATGGCCCTGGAGCAGCCGCGCCTGCATCTGTTCTCGGCGCCGGGCATGATGACGGACGGCACCTATCTCGAGCGCTTCGGGTTCATCCCGAGCCCGCAGTCGATCCAGACTGACGCGACGTCACTGCGCCGCTTCGGCTATGCCAATGTCTACGAGACGACACAGGTGCCGGACTGGTCGACCAGGTGGACGCCGGCGGAGAACGTCGACGGCCTGCCGGTCGGCTTCGCACGGATGACCGGTGTCGTCGATCCCGCGACCGGCCGTCGCGAAGAGGACAAGATCGGGCTGACCTGCGCGGCCTGCCATACCGGCCAGATCCACTACCAGGGCGTGGACGTGCGTTTCGACGGCGGCCCGGCCATGACCGACCTGAAGAAGCTCGAGGTCTCCACCGGCCTGTCGATCGCCTACACGCTTTACGTGCCGTTCCGCTTCCAGCGCTTCGCCGATCGCGTGCTCGGCCCCGATGCCAGCAAGGCTGACCGCGCCGCGCTCAAGCAGAAGCTCAGCGCGATCGGCAACTTCCTGATCGACTGGGCGCAAACCCAGCAAAAGACGATTGAAGGCAAGAAGACCTGGAACGGCAGGCAGCAGCAGGACACCGAGGAAGGGTTCGGTCGCCTCGACGCTCTCAATCGCATCGGCAATCAAGTTTTTTCGCAGGATCTCGCGCTGAGCGGGATCAAGGGATTCGAGAAGAACCTGCACGCCCAGGACGCGCCGGTCAGCTATCCCCCGATCTGGACCGTGCCCTGGTTCAAGTTCGCCCAGTACGACGCCTCGATCGAGCAGCCGCTGATCCGCAACGCCGGCGAAGCCCTCGGCGTGACGGCGCTGCTCAACCTGTCCGACGCCTACCCGGAGGACAGGCTGTGGCGCTCCTCGGTTCATATCAACACGCTCGGCTGGATCGAGGACATGCTCAGGGGGCCAGACCCGTTCAAGACGGCAGATCCCTCCACCGGCCCGAAGTTCGGCGGCCTGCTGGCGCCGAAATGGCCCTCGCAGATCCTTGGCGACAATTGGAGGCTCGATCAAAAGAAGGTCGACAATGGCCGCAAGATCTACGCCGAGATGTGCTCCGGATGCCATCTGCCGGCGATCGACACCCCGGCTTTCTGGTCGTCGGGACATTGGGAGCCGAGCGGCGACAGCAAGGTGCTGAACGCGGTGACGATCCCCCTCGACGAGATCAAGACGGATCCCGAACAGTCGCTCGTGCTCAGCAACAGGATCGTCGATCTGCCCGGCTTCCTGAAGGTGAATACGGCCGACCTCCAGAAATGGTGGCAATGCGACGTCTCGACCGCAAGCTCGCCGACCGAGATGGTTTATGCGCTCGGGTTGATGACGGTGGTGGATCTCGTCGCCCGCAAATGGATGGACGACGAGAAGACTCCGGACGCCGAGCGGTCGAAATTGTGGAATCTCGCGCGCAAGAACTGCCTCAATCCGGTGGGGGGAGCACGCTATCGGGCACGGCCGCTGAACGGCGTCTGGGCCACGGCACCCTATCTGCACAACGGTTCGGTGCCCTCTCTCTACTGGTTGCTGAAGCCTGCAAGCGAGCGCCCGCAAAAATTCTGCATGGGCCGCCGCGACTATGATCCCGTGACCGTCGGCTTTGCGGTCACCGCCAACGAGAAGTGCAAGACGGGTGAAACCGAGTTCTCGGCCGGGTCGGACAAGGATCCGATCCAGGGCAACAGCGTGCTCGGCCATTCCTTCGAGCGCAAGCCGGGCGAGGAAAAACGTCCCGGTGTCATCGGCCGCGTGTTCAAGGACGACAACGAGCGCTACGATCTGATCGAGTATCTGAAGACGCTGTAGTGGGTGATGCTACTTCCTCGTCATGGCCGGGCTTGTCCCGGCATGCCGGCGTGTGGTCGCAGGGCAGCATCGCCTCCCCTCACTTGAACAGCGGCGTGCCTGGCACGAAGGCGTCGAAGGCTGCCCAGAATTGGGAACGGTAGCGGTCCTGCTCCTGGAGAATCTCGTGCTTGGCACCGGCGATCACGAGATGGGAGCCTGCGCGCAAATGATAGGCGAACTCCTCGATCGCCGCGATCGAGACCACGGTGTCGCTGGAGGCCGCCAGCATCAGGATCGGCTGACGGATCTCGGACGGGTAGTTTTTGCCCTTGAAGGTGTTCATCGCGCGGAAGGCGGTATCGGCCCAGGCGACCGTTGGTGACGCGAGCCCGAGGGTCGGATCCTCCTCCAGGATTGCGGCATTGCGCGCATAGCGCACGGGGTCGCTGGTCAGCGGATTGTTGATGAAGGGATTGAGCCCGGTGATCTGGTCGCTGCCGCCGGGGACATAACGGCCGCCCATCCCCAGCACGCGCATCGTCTTCAGCAGAGCCCGCGCCGGAAACGAGGTGGCGCGGCCGGGGAGGTCGATCATCGGCGCAGACAGCACCATGCGGTCGAACCAGCGCTTGCCCGCATGCGCCACCCGCAGCATCACGGTGCCGCCCATGGAGTGGGCGAGCGCGAAGAAGGGCGGCGGGCAATCCGGCAGCACCACCTGCTGCACGAAGGTCTCGACGTCGATCTCGAAATCAGCGAAGTCGCGGACATAGCCCTTGCGCGGATCGCGCAGGCGGCGCGAGGAGTGGCCCTGCCCGCGCCAGTCGATCATCGCCACCGCAAAACCGCGGTCGCGCAGGTCGCGCACGGTCTCGAAATACTTCTCGATCTGCTCGCTGCGTCCGGTGAAGACGCAGACCGTGCCCTTGCGGTTCGCCGGCGGTGCCCAGCGCGCAAAGCGCAGCTCGACGCCATCAGGGGTCTTGATGGTGCCGCTGACGACGTCTTCGGGAACGGGATTGGACGGTATCGAGACCAGCGTCATGATGGGGAGGGCTTGGGCACGAAGAGCTGCAAATCAGGGGCGGGAGCGCCGAAAAGGCTGAGTATCCGCCCTCTTGAACGCCGTTCCCCTGAACCCATATCACCTTGGTGCAGGCCGCTACCAGTGTTTCGGAACCGGAACATCAGGCTGCACACAGACGAAAGCCCGGCCCGATTGGCGGGCGGGTTACTCAACAGTCGCTCAATGGAGGACTTGACCATGCGTACCTACGACCTGACCCCCTTCTACCGTTCCACCGTCGGCTTCGACCGTCTCTTCAACCTGCTCGACCAGGCCGGTTCGGACGGCAGCCCCGGTTATCCCCCCTACAATATCGAGCGTACCGGTGAGAACGACTACCGCATCACCGTTGCGGTTTCGGGCTTTGCCAAGGATGAGCTCTCCATCGTCGCGAAGGAAAACACGTTGACGATTAAGGGCGAGAAAGTCGCCAACGAGAACTCGAAGGCCGAAGTGCTGTACCGTGGCATCGCCGCGCGTGCCTTCGAGCGCGCCTTCCAGCTTGCCGACTTCGTGCAAGTGAAGAACGCCTCGCTCGAGAACGGGCTGCTTCACGTAGACCTTGTCCGTGAGATTCCCGAAGCGAAGAAGCCCCGCCAGATCGCGATCAACACCGGTGCGCAAGGCGCACAGGTGATCGAGAACTCGGTAGCCGCGTAAATCACGTCGGCCACTTCCAGGTTGCGAAAACGCCCCGGTGCCCCGGGGCGTTTTTTTTGTTGGGCTCTCCTCGTCCCGGCGAGAGCCGGGGAATCCTGCCGCGAGATCGATCAATCGTGCGCGGAAGAAATACCGAACGACGGATCTGCCATACCTTACCAGAGAGGATGGTCTCGGTCCTCGCCGGGACGTCACCGATTGCTGAACGGCCGTGCTGGACTGTTGCGCCGCATCACAGGGCGGTGAAATGGCGTAACACCGCCACCCCGCGCATCGTCTTTTGGATATCGAACCCAAAAACAAGACGGAGAACAATCATGACTTTCTGGCGCAGCCTTTTCGTCGCCGCGAGCCTGCTGGCGGCCCCTCTCAGCCTCGCTCACGCGCAGACGCCGCAGACCGTAAAGGCCAAGAACGTCGTGCTGGTGCACGGCGCCTGGGCCGACGGCTCGAGCTGGTCGGAAGTGATCCCGATCCTCCAGGCCGCAGGGCTCAACGTAACTGCCGTGCAAAATCCGCTGTCGTCGCTTGCGGATTCCGTCGAGGCGACCAAGCGCGTGCTGGCCGAACAGGATGGTCCGACCGTGCTGGTCGCGCATTCCTGGGGCGGCACCGTGATCAGCCAGGTCGGCACCGACCCGAAGGTCACCGGCCTCGTCTATGTCGCCGCCCGTGCGCCCGATGCCAACGAGGATTTTGTCGCGCTGTCGAAGCAGTTTCCGGCGGGACCGGCACGCGCCGGCGTCGTCGAGCGCGACGGCTACACCAAGCTGTCAGAAGACGCCTTCCTGAAGTACTTCGCCAATGGCGTTAAGCCGGAGCAGGCCAAGGAGCTCTACGCCGTGCAATGGCCGACGGCCGCCTCGATCTTCGCCGGTCGCACCACGGAGGCGGCATGGCATTCCAAGCCGAGCTGGTACGCGGTGTCGAAGAACGACTACACCATCAATCCCGATCTCGAACGCTTCCTCGCCAAGCGCATGAACGCAACCACGATCGAGCTCGACGCCGGCCATCTCTCGCTGGTGTCGCATCCGAAGGAGGTGGCGAATTTGATCCTGGAAGCGGCGGGGTATGGCCGGAGCTGAGCCGCGCTCGTCATGGTTCAGAAGGCGCCTGAGTGCTGAGACGCCTTCTGTTTGCGCTAACTCTCTCCCCAACCTCGTCCTGGCGAAGGCCAGGACCCATCACCACAGGGAGGAGTTTGGCGAATATTCGGAGTTCGGTACTCCCGCGTCACTCATATGATGCACCTCGCGGTATGGGTCCTGGCCTTCGCCAGGACGACACCGTTGGTGTGATGCGGGCCATCGCATCAAACGCCCGCGCTTAGTCCAGCCCCTGTGCCGCCGGCATCTCCTGCGTAGGCAGGATCGTCGCGGCAGGCTTGACCTGACCTACGGTTGGCGCGGCGGCTTGCGGTGCGACCTCAGCGGGCTTGGACGGCACGGCGGCCGCGGTCTGCGTCACAGGTTGTGCCTGCGGCACCTGGGCCTGCGGCGTCGCAGGCTCGGCCGGCTTGGCGGCGACGCCCGGGGCCTCGCGCGGCGGAGCCGCCTTGGGCAGCGGCACGGAGCGGCTGGCGACATGCGGGATCGGGGCCGGAGGGCGGGGCGGACCACTGCGGACCATGGTCGGCGGCGGCAGCGCGCTTTGCGGGCGGTAAGGTGCAACCGCAGGCTGCTCGTAGCCGGGTGCCATGCCGTAGGCGTCGGCAGCCGGCATGAAGCGCAAAATCCTTCCGTCGCGGGCATCGATCACGAGCCGGCCGTCCTCCCCCCGGCGGTCAATCACCGCGATGGTGTAGACGCCGCCGCGCAGGCGCGGGATGCCCAGTGGAGAGAAGCCGTTCTCGCGCAGCACCGCGTAGACCTCGGTCGATGGCAGCAGCACCGGGGCCGGCCCGCGTTCTTCGTAGCCATAGCCGTAGCGCGGCGGCGGCGCGGCCTCCGACGGCGCATAGGGGGCGTCGAAATCCGAGACCGCGATCATCGCCCCTCGCGCTGGAACCTGCGCTTGAGCCGCGGTCGCGGCCAGCGCCAGCGTGGCGGCGGCCACACATCCTGTGAAAAACTTCATGGTCGAGACGCTCCTGTCAGGCCCCCGGATGGATCGCGCTCTTTCGCTTCTTGCGGCGTGGCGGGTCTTCCAAAGGGTTGATCCGAAGCTTCATTTGGGATTCCGGCGTCGGCAGGGCCGGATCAGGGCGCGTTTGCTTCAAAACCGGGGCCGCGCAACTTTTGGAAAGCGATTGATTGACATATGGGGAATCGGGACTTGCGCGCGCTTGTGTGATAGACAAAAATTTGGCAAGGTGATGGTTAGGACAGGAAGACTGTCTCAATTTTGCTTGCGGTTCCGGCATAGGGATTGCAACGAAAGTCGGTGCTTTCGAGCGCCAAGAAGGCAACAGGCAAAGCCGTTCTCGGGGACGAAGAACGCCTTGGCCTGAATTTAAGAAAATGCGGCTCGCGAGCGGACGAGCGGTGACCCAGAAGCGGGTGCCGCGGGACGCCCAAGGTGCGCCGAAGATGGCGGTGAGGCAGCTTGCCGCATGAAGAGGACGAGAACATGAACGGGTCGCAAGTCGAGCGCGGAAACATCGTGGCAGAACAACTGTCGGCGACGGTCGCCTCGAAAACGACCGATCCGATTCAGGAACACAATTCACGGCCGCCGGCCGTAGGCCTGTACGATCCGAGCCTGGAAAAAGATTCCTGTGGCGTCGGCTTCATCGCCAACATCAAGGGCCAGAAGTCGCACGAGATCGTCGCGGACGCGCTCAGCATCCTCTGTAACCTCGAGCACCGCGGCGCCGTCGGCGCCGACCCGCGCGCCGGTGACGGCGCCGGCATTCTGGTGCAGATCCCGCATGCTTTCTTCAGCCGCAAGGCGAAGGAGCTCGGCTTCGTGCTGCCCAATCCGGGCGAATACGCCATCGGCGCGTTGTTCATGCCGCGCGACACTGCCTGGCGCAACGTCATCAAGAGCATCATCGCCGACCAGATCAAGGAAGAGGGCCTGACGCTGCTCGGCTGGCGCGACGTGCCAACCGACAATTCCTCGCTCGGCGTCACCGTAAAGCCGACCGAGCCCGCCTGCATGCAGGTGTTCATTGGCCGCAACGGCACCGCCAAGACCGAGGACGATTTCGAGCGCCGGCTTTACATCCTGCGCAAGTCGATCTCGCAAGCGATCTATCAGCGCCGCGACCGCGGCCTCGCCGGCTACTATCCGTGCTCGATGTCCTGCCGCACCGTGATCTACAAGGGCATGTTCCTCGCCGACCAGCTCGGCAAGTACTATCCCGATTTGCACGAGAAGGATTTCGAGAGCGCGCTGGCGCTCGTGCACCAGCGTTTCTCGACCAACACCTTCCCGGCGTGGTCGCTGGCGCATCCCTACCGCATGATCGCGCATAATGGCGAGATCAACACGCTGCGCGGCAACGTCAACTGGATGGCGGCGCGCCAGGCCTCGGTGAGCTCCGAGCTGTACGGCAAGGACATCAACCGGCTCTGGCCGATCTCCTACGAAGGCCAGTCGGACACCGCCTGCTTCGACAACGCACTCGAATTCCTGGTGCAGGGCGGCTACTCGCTGCCGCACGCCGTCATGATGATGATTCCGGAGGCGTGGGCCGGCAATCCCTTGATGGATGAGAAGCGCCGCGCCTTCTACGAATATCATGCAGCCCTGATGGAGCCGTGGGACGGCCCCGCCGCGATCGCCTTCACCGACGGCCGCCAGATCGGTGCCACGCTGGACCGCAACGGCCTTCGGCCGGCGCGCTATCTCGTCACCAAGGACGACCGCATCGTGATGGCGTCCGAGATGGGCGTGCTGACGATTCCCGAGGACCAGATCATCACCAAGTGGCGCTTGCAGCCCGGCAAGATGCTGCTGGTCGACCTCGAGCAGGGCCGCCTCATCCCCGACGACGAGATCAAGGCCGAGCTCGCAAGGAGCCATCCCTACACGGAGTGGCTGGAGCGGACCCAGATCGTGCTGGAAGAGCTGCCGAAGGTGCCGACCACCGGCGTGCGCTCCAACCTGTCGCTGCTCGATCGCCAGCAGGCGTTCGGCTACAGCCAGGAAGACATCACCATCCTGATGACGCCGATGGCCTCCACCGGCGAGGAAGCCGCAGGCTCAATGGGCAACGACACGCCGATCTCGGCGCTGTCGGCCAAGGCCAAGCCGCTGTTCACCTACTTCAAGCAGAACTTTGCGCAGGTCACCAATCCGCCGATCGATCCGATCCGCGAGGAGCTGGTGATGAGCCTCGTCTCCATCATCGGACCGCGGCCGAACCTGTTCGACCTGCAAGGCCTAGCCACTACTAAGCGCCTCGAAGCGCGCCAGCCGATCCTGACCGACGCGGACCTCGAAAAGATCCGCTCAATCTCCGAGGTCGCCGAGTCGCACTTCAAGTCGCGCACGCTGGACACCACCTTCCACGCCGGCCTCGGCGCGGCCGGCATGGACCAGGTGCTGGACGAGCTCTGCGCGCGCGCCGAGAGCGCGGTGCGCGAGGGCGTCAACATCATCATCCTGTCCGACCGCATGGTCGGCACCGACCGGGTTCCGATCCCGTCGCTGCTGGCCTGCGCCGCCGTGCATCATCATCTGATCCGCACCGGATTGCGCACTTCGGTCGGCCTCGTCGTCGAATCCGGCGAGCCGCGCGAAGTGCATCACTTCGCCTGTCTCGCCGGCTACGGCGCGGAAGCGATCAATCCGTATCTGGCGTTCGAGACCATCATCGCGATGAAGGACCGCCTGCCCGGCTCGCTCGACGACTACGAGATCGTCAAGCGCTACATCAAGTCGATCGGCAAGGGCCTGCTCAAGGTGATGTCCAAGATGGGCATCTCGACCTACCAGTCCTATTGCGGCGCGCAGATCTTTGACGCCATTGGCCTGAAGGCGGAATTCGTCGGAAAATTCTTCGCCGGCACGCACACCCGCGTCGAGGGCGTCGGTCTTGGCGAGATCGCCGAAGAGGCGGTGCGCCGTCATGCCGACGCGTTCGGCGACGCGCTCGTGTACAAGACCTCGCTCGATGTCGGCGGCGAATATGCCTATCGCAGCCGCGGCGAGGACCATGCATGGACCGCCGAGTCGGTGGGGCTGCTCCAGCACGCCGCGCGCGGCAATTCGCTGGAACGCTACCGCGCCTTCGCGAAGATCCTCAACGAGCAGTCGGAGCGTCTCCTGACGCTGCGCGGCCTGTTCCGGATCAAGAATGCGGACGAAGAGAAGCGCAAGCCGGTACCGCTCGACCAGGTCGAGCCGGCCAAGGACATCGTCAAGCGTTTCGCCACCGGCGCGATGAGCTTCGGCTCGATCTCGCGCGAGGCGCACACCACGCTCGCGATCGCCATGAACCGGATCGGCGGCAAGTCGAACACCGGCGAAGGCGGCGAGGAAGCCGACCGCTTCAAGCCGATGCCGAACGGTGACAGCATGCGCTCGGCAATCAAGCAGGTCGCCTCGGGCCGCTTCGGCGTCACCACGGAGTATCTCGTCAACTCCGACATGATGCAGATCAAGATGGCGCAGGGTGCAAAACCCGGCGAAGGCGGCCAGTTGCCCGGCCACAAGGTCGATGCCACCATCGCAAAGGTCCGGCATTCGACGCCGGGCGTCGGCCTGATCTCGCCGCCACCGCACCACGACATCTACTCGATCGAGGATCTGGCGCAGCTCATCTACGACCTCAAGAACGTCAACCCGGACGGCGCGGTCTCGGTCAAGCTCGTCTCGGAGATCGGCGTCGGCACCGTAGCCGCGGGCGTCGCCAAGGCGCGCGCCGACCATGTCACCATCGCGGGCTTCGAGGGCGGCACCGGCGCTTCGCCGCTGACCTCGATCAAGCACGCCGGCTCGCCGTGGGAGATCGGCCTCGCCGAAACCCACCAGACGCTGGTGCGCGAGCGGCTGCGCAGCCGCATCGTGGTCCAGGTCGACGGCGGTTTCCGCACCGGCCGCGACGTCGTGATCGGCGCGCTGCTCGGCGCCGACGAGTTCGGCTTCGCCACCGCGCCCCTGATCGCGGCCGGCTGCATCATGATGCGCAAGTGCCATCTCAACACCTGCCCGGTCGGCGTCGCGACCCAGGACCCCGTCCTGCGCAAGCGCTTCACCGGCCAGCCCGAGCATGTGATCAACTACTTCTTCTTCGTCGCCGAGGAGGTCCGCGAGATCATGGCCTCGCTCGGCTTCCGCAGCTTCAACGAGATGATCGGCCAGGTGCAGCTGCTCGACCAGACCAAGCTGGTCGCGCACTGGAAGGCCAAGGGGCTCGATTTCTCCAAGCTCTTCGTCAAGCAGAAGGAAGAGAAGGGCCAGAAGATCTATCACTCCGAGCGCCAGAACCATCATCTGGAAGCGGTGCTCGACCGCACGCTGATCGAGCAGGCGACGCCTGCGCTCGACCGCGGTGCGCCGGTGAAGATCGAGGCCAAGATCAACAGCACCAACCGCTCCGCGGGCGCGATGCTGTCGGGTGCGGTCGCCAAGATCTACGGCCATGCCGGCCTGCCGCATGAGACCATCCATGTCAGCCTCAAGGGCACCGCCGGCCAGGCCTTCGGCGCCTGGCTGGCGCAAGGCGTCACCTTCGAGCTCGAAGGCGAAGCCAACGACTATGTCGGCAAGGGCCTCTCGGGCGGCAAGATCATCGTCAAGCCGCCGGCCAACAGCGGCATCGTGCCGGAAGAGAGCATCATCGTCGGCAACACCGTGATGTACGGCGCCATTCAAGGCGAGTGCTACTTCCGAGGCATCGCCGGCGAGCGTTTTGCCGTGCGCAATTCCGGCGCCGTGGCGGTGGTCGAGGGCGCCGGCGACCATTGCTGCGAATACATGACCGGCGGCATCGTGGTCGTGCTCGGCAAGACCGGACGCAACTTCGCGGCCGGCATGTCCGGCGGCATCGCCTATGTGCTGGACGAGACCGGCGACTTCGACAGGCTGTGCAACATGGCGATGGTCGAGCTCGAGCCGGTGCTGTCGGAAGAGCTGATCAACGCCGGCACCTATCACCACTCCGGTGACCTCGAAGCGCACGGCCGGGTCGACGTGTTCAAGGACCTGCTCGCCTCCGACGTCGAGCGGCTGCACGTCCTGATCACGCGCCATGCGAAGGCGACCGGCTCCAGGCGTGCCGCCGACATCCTGGCGAACTGGAAGGACTGGCTGCCCAAATTCCGCAAGGTGATGCCGGTCGAATACCGGCGCGCTCTGCGCGAAATGGCTGCCAACGCGGACGCCGAGCCGAAAATCGCGATCGGGGCCTGAGCATCACACCCCGTCATTGCGAGCGTAGCGAAGCAATCCAGACTTTCTCCTCCGATGCGGACTGGATTGCTTCGAAGCTCACGCTCCTCGCAATGACGACGAGAGAGAAACACAACGAATTTAAGCGGCAGGGACTTCGGGTTTAATGGGCAAGATCACGGGTTTTCTCGAAATCGAACGGCATGACCGCAAGTACACCCCGGTCGCCGAGCGCGTGAAGCATTTCCACGAGTTCGTCGTTCCCCTCTCCGAGAAGGAAACGCGCGACCAGGCCGCGCGCTGCATGAATTGCGGCATTCCCTATTGCCACGGCACCGGCTCGGTCTCGCCCGGCACGCCGGGCTGCCCGGTCAACAACCAGATCCCGGACTGGAACGACCTCGTCTATCAGGGCAACTGGGAAGAAGCCTCGCGCAATCTGCACTCGACCAACAATTTCCCGGAGTTCACGGGGCGCATCTGCCCGGCGCCGTGTGAAGCCTCCTGCACGCTCAACATCGACGACAACCCCGTCACCATCAAAACCATCGAATGCGCGATCGTTGATCGCGCCTGGGACAATGGCTGGCTGAAGCCCGAAATCGCCGCCCACAAGACCGGCAAGAAGGTCGCGGTGATCGGCTCGGGTCCGGCCGGCATGGCCTGCGCGCAGCAGCTCGCGCGCGCCGGTCACGACGTGCATCTGTTCGAGAAGTTCGCCAAGGCCGGCGGCCTGCTGCGCTACGGCATCCCCGACTTCAAGATGGAGAAGGGCATCATCGACCGCCGCGTCGCGCAGATGGAAGGCGAAGGCGTCACCTTCCACTACAACAGCCATGTCGGCGCCGACGGCAATGTCGACCCGCGCGAGATGCTCAACGAGTACGATGCCGTGGCGCTGACCGGCGGCGCCGAAGCCCCGCGCGACCTGCCAATCCCCGGCCGCGACCTCGCCGGCATCCACTACGCCATGGACTTCCTGCCGCAGCAGAACCGCCGCGTCTCCGAGGAACCGCTGGGCGGCGTCCAGGAGATCTTGGCCGGCGGCAAGCATGTCGTCGTCATCGGCGGCGGCGACACCGGATCCGACTGCATCGGCACTTCGCTGCGCCAGGGCGCGCTCTCCGTGACCCAGCTCGAGATCATGCCCGCACCGCCAGAGCACGAGAACAAGGGCCTGACCTGGCCGAACTGGCCGCTGAAGATGCGAACGTCCTCGAGCCAGGCCGAAGGCGCGATCCGCGAATTCGCGGTGCTGACGCAGAAGTTTTCGGGCGAGAACGGCAAGGTCAAGAAGCTGCACTGCGTGCGCGTCGACGACAAGTTCAAGCCGATCGCCGGCACCGAGTTCGAACTCGACGCCGACCTCGTCCTGCTCGCGATGGGCTTCGTCCATCCCGTGCACGAGGGCCTGCTCAAGATGCTCTCGGTCGAGCTTGACCCTCGCGGCAACGTCAAGGCCAACACGCTCGACTACCAGACCTCGCGCCCGAACGTGTTCACCGCCGGCGACATGCGCCGCGGCCAATCGCTGGTGGTCTGGGCCATCCGCGAGGGCCGGCTGTGCGCCAGGTCGATCGATACGTTCCTGATGGGGAAGACGGATCTGCCGCGGTAGGCTCGACTGGACAAGCTTTGCCGCCTAATTTTCACACAGTGTCATCGCCCGCGAAAGCGGGCGATCCAGTATTCCAGAGACCGCAGTGATTGGGCCGAAACGCCGCGGCGTACTGGATGCCCCGGTCAAGCCGGGCATGACAGCTGAGTGAGTGGTCCGAGCGGAGTCAACTAAGCCACGTACGCTCAAAAAGCGGCCGTCGCCCCCTCTAATTCTGCAACCTCACCCCGACCATCACGACCGTCGCCTGCGAGCTTGACCCGGGCTGGTTCGAATCCAGGATGTCGTGTCGGAGCGTGCCCTTGATCCAGATGTTGCGGTTGAGCTTGTAGATCAGATTGCTTTCGAACGAGTAGGTCTTGTCGTTGCGATTCTGGCCCTGGTAGTCGTAGGTGCCGTAGGTGAATTTGCCCACTGCCGTAAGCCAGCGGCGGAAATCGTGATCGACTTCGGCGGCGTAGGTGTGCACCAGCACGCCGGAGGAGCCGGGGACGGTGGTCTCGGCGATCTGCGTGTCGGTGGCGAATTTCACGGTGGTGAGGCCGCTTGCGTTCCAGATCAGCGAGCCCGAGGTGAGGAAGCCCGCGAGCTGGCTGAGGCGCGGATCGACGTAATTGCGCGCGGAATAGCCGACCGAGACCTCGCCGGTGAGGATACGCGAGAACTCGAAGGACGTGCCGACCTTGGCGTAGCCGCCGTCCGAATCGCGGAAGTAGCCGTTGCGGTCGGCGGCCCGGTCGTGCACGCGGGTGTCGCCCTGGATCTCGACGAACGGCTTCAGACCCGGCTTGAGATCGTAGGAGAAGCGTCCGACGCCGCCATACTGGTTGAAGTCGCGATCGTCGTTGCTGAAGGTGGCGCCGTCGGTGAGCTTGGAGTTGGTGTAGGCGGTGCGATCGACAGTGGCGCCGGCCGCGACCTGGAAGCGGTTGAAGCTCTGGTCGAAGCCGACGGTCGTGCCATAGGCGGCATAAACAGGATATTTTTGCAGGCCGGCCTGCACGTTCGGGCTGCCGGGATTATCGGTGGCGAGCCGCAGGCGCAGCTGCGTGGTCAGCTTGAGATCGCGATTGACGTCGAGGCGGCCGTCGACATGGCCGTTGAAGTCGGGGCGGTCGACCTCGACCGGCGAAGGCGAGGCAAAGCCGTCGATCGTCGCCGGCATGTTGTTGGTGTAGCCCGAGAACGAGCCGCGCAGATCCGCGACCAGCGCGTGGCGCTCCCAATCGGACGCCACGAGGAGATCGGGTGCAACCACATAGGCCGGCGAGCCGACCGGCTTGTTCAGACGCGCCGGATTGGTGTCGTAACCGGTGGAGAGCTCGAGCCCGCCCTTGATCAGGAAACTGCCGGCATAGTCGCCGACCGCGCCGAACGCATCGTCATCGGCCTTGAGGCGGCGGCGCAGCGGCTGGCCGGGCACGGTGCCCGCCATCGCCGCCGGCACGGGCGCCTTGTTGGCGGAGGCGGACGGGGGCGGCGCGATCTTCGGCGGACCGAGCGTGGATGGCGGCGGCGTAGTGGTCGGCGCCCGCGAGCCGGGACCAGCAGGGCGCTTCGGCTTGGGCTGACCCGGATAGAACTTCGGCTGCTGCCGCTTGCGGTTCAGCGAGTCGTAGCCGGAGCTGCTCGCACCGTTGGCGGCAGGCAGGCCATAGGTCGGGACCTGGCTGGTCGCGTTTTGGTTCGTCGGGTTCTGCCATGGGCGCGCCGGCGCCTGCTGGCGCTTGCGAAAGTCGGAGTTGGGATCGGGCAGCGCCGGCAGCGCATCCGACGGTGCCTGCGGAACGCCCGCGGTGCGGCGCGTCGGCAGCGTGTCGGGCGAGGCGAAGCCACCGCGGTTGGGACTGAACAGGTCGGGGGTGAGGCTCTGGGCGGCCACGGGGGCGCTTCCGAGGACCGTCAGCGCAAAGCACGGCAAAGCCGCGCGCAGGAAATGCGCGCGTTTGCTCCGGCTCGTGCCTGGAGACGACCCCACGATGGAAGAACTCCAACGAAATCAAACACTTTCGCGATTGTCCCCACCGATCGGCGGGAACTATCGTTAATGGAGTTAAAACAATTATGGTTAACGACCGGTTGAGGGTCGGGTCGGGCTCGTCGCCTCGAAGGCCGCGGCGTGTTAAGCAGGCGCCAACGGGCGAAGGCCCCTCCTCCTGGACCAGAACATGCCGAGTTCGAAACCGCTGATGACCCAATCATCCGGCCCCATTCCCGACAGCGTCGAATCCGCACTCCGCACGCTGGAAACGGAGAGCGGCGGTATCAACGCGCTCGCCGCCGCCCTGCGCGGCCCGCTTGGCGCGAGCTTCGCCCAGGCGGTCGATCTAATCCGCAACGCGAAGGGCCGCGTCATCGTCACCGGGCTCGGCAAGTCGGGCCATATGGGCCGCAAGATCGCGGCAACGTTGGCCTCGACCGGCACGCCCGCCTTCTTCGTGCACACCGCCGAAGCCGCCCATGGCGACCTCGGCATGATTACCACCGACGACGTCATCATGGCGCTGTCCTGGTCCGGCGAGCAGCCGGAGATGAAGACTCTCGTGAACTATTCCGCAAGGTTCGCAATCCCGATGATCGCGGTGACGTCGAACGCGGCATCCTCGCTGGGACAAGCGGCCGACGTCGTGATCGAGCTGCCGAAGGCGCGCGAGGCCTGCCCGCACAATCTGGCGCCGACCACCTCGACCCTGATGCAGGCCGCGATAGGCGATGCGCTTGCGATCGCGCTGCTCGAAGGCCGCGGCTTCACCGCGCTGGAGTTCGCGCATTTCCACCCCGGCGGCAAGTTAGGGGCGATGCTGAAATTCGTCCGCGACTACATGCGCACCGGTGCGGAAATCCCGGTCAAGCCGCTCGGCACCAAGATGTCGGACGCGGTGATGGAGATGTCCGCCAAGGGTTTGGGGTGCGTCTGCATCGTCAACGAGGCGAACGAGGCTCTCGGCATCATCACCGACGGCGATCTGCGCCGCCACATGCGGCCCGACCTGCTGACGGCGTCGGTCGACGACGTCATGACCAGGCAGCCGAAAACCGTACCGCCCTCGATGCTGGCCACCGAGATGATCGAGGTGCTCAACACCCGCAAGATCACGACGCTGGTCGTGACCGAGGCGGACAAGGTGGTGGGCATCGTGCACCTGCACGATCTGCTGCGGGCAGGCGTGGCGTAGGGAGCCACTCACCGTCATTGCGAGCGCAGCGAAACATCCAGAGTGCCACCGCGGAAAGACTCTGGATTGCTTCGCTACGCTCGCAACGACGGCGGCTAGAGCGGCGCAGGAAATCTTGCCGCCGTCTCCTCCAGCGGCAACCGCAGTCCGTTCGCCAGATACGAGACCGTGCGGTAGAAGCCGCACAGCAGCATGATCTCCAGGATCTGCGCCTCGTCGTAATGCGCCGACAGCGCAGCGAACTCAGCGTCGTCAAACGTCGCGCTGTGATGCAGCGCGTCGACGGCGGCGATCAGCGTCTGCTCGGCCGGGGACCAGCACGACGACGCCGCATCACCCTGCACGGTGGCGCGCACTTCCTCCTCGGTGAGTTTCGCCGGCCCGGCAAAGACCGCGACATGCACGCCCCATTCATATTCGCATTTGTTCAGCGCGCAGGTGCGGTCGATCACGATCTCGCGCTGGCGCAGCGACAGCGGTCCGGGATCGAGCAAGCCGCCGGCGCGAAACTTGTCCCAGGCGCGGGTGTGGCCCGCCATGACCCGGAACAGCAGCAGTGGCGGCGCGCCGCGCATGATGCGGTCGAACTGGGCCTGGATCTCCGGGGGATAAGGCGGGGTGAGCGGGGCAATGCGCGCTGTGACCGGGGACATTGGCCGCCTCTCTTGCTACATTTAACGTAGCATAAAGCTACACTATTTGTAGCACCACGCAAGAGGGCGACGATGGCGAAACAGACCACTTCGAGATCGCGCGGCGTCCGTGGCTCGCGCAGCGGGCGGCCGATCATGGTGCTGCTCGACCTCCTCGGACGACGCTGGAGCCTGCGAATCTTGTGGGAGCTACGCGACGCCCCCCTCACCTCGCGCGCATTGCGAACGGCCTGCGACGAGGCCTCGCCGACGGTGCTGCAGGCGCGGCTGGACGATTTGCGCGAGGCCGGGTTCGTGGAGCTCGGCGAAGCCGGCGGTTACGGGCTGACGGCGCTCGGGCGGGACTTGTGCGAGACGTTCATGCCGCTGCATAGGTTTGCGGAGCGGTGGCGCAGCAAGAGCGGCGCGTAAGTCTGGCGATGCCGTCCCGACTAGCTCGTCATTGCGAGCGAAGCGAAGCAATCCAGAATCTTTCCACCGGCAGCAGTCTGGATTGCTTCGCTTCGCTGCGCTCGCAATGACGGTGGACTAAGCCGCCGCCACCGTCAGATTCGCACCGTCCACTTGCACCACCTTCACACGCGTGCCCGCCGGCGTATCGGGACCTGCGACGCGCCAGACGGTGTCGCCGATGCGCATGGTGCCGTTGCCGTCGACGATCGGCTTCTCCAGCGTGAACTCGCGGCCGAGCAGCGCATCCGCGCGCTTGTTGAGGAAGGGGCTGGCGGCAATTGCATCCGGCTTCGGCCGGGCGAGCCGACGCCAAACCGGCACGGCGGCGGCGGCGAAGATCGCGAACATCACGAGCTGGATCTGCCAGGATATCGCCACTCCGAACGAGATCAGCCCGACCAGCAGCGCGGCGAGCCCGAGCCAGAACAGGAAGACTCCCGGCGCCAGCACCTCCAGCGCCATCAGGATGAAGCCGAAGATCAGCCAGTTCCAGGTGCCGAGCGATACGAACATGTCGGTCATGACACGACCTCTTTGAAATGGCGCATGCCCTTGTCGGAAAACCGGTGTCCACTTTTCCGGGGCATGCGCTTTACCCCTGCCGCGGCGGCACCGCCGGGGGCGTGCTCCCAGTCGTCGGCACCGAACCGCGACGAGCGGCGGCAGCGGCGGATGCAGCACTCTCGCCGAACGTCGCCTTGGCGATCTCGCCGATGCCGGCGAGCGAGCCGAGCATGCTGGTGGCCTCGATCGGCAGCATGATGATCTTCTGGTTCGGCGAGTCCGAAAACTGCCCGAACGCCTTGATATATTTGTCGGCGATAAAGTAGTTCAGCGCCGCGACGTCGCCCTTGGCAATGGCTTCACTGACCATCTGCGTCGCCTTGGCCTCAGCTTCCGCCGACCGCTCGCGTGCTTCGGCGTCGCGGAAGGCGGCCTCGCGGCGACCTTCCGCCTGGAGGATCTGGCCCTGCTTGGCACCCTCTGCGCGCAGGATCTCGGACTGGCGTGCACCTTCGGCCTGAAGGATGTCGGCGCGTTTGACGCGCTCGGCCTTCATCTGTCGGCCCATGGCTTCGACGAGGTCCGCCGGCGGCACAATGTCCTTGATCTCGATACGATTGACCTTGAGGCCCCAGGGCGAGACGGCGGCATCGACTACACGCAGCAGGCGCTCGTTGATTTCGTCGCGGTGCGACAACACCTGGTCGAGATCCATCGAACCCATCACCGAACGGATGTTGGTCATGGTCAGCACGGTGACGGCTTGGGTCAGGTTAGAGACCTCGTAGCTCGCCTTGGCGGCATCGAACACCTGAAAGAAGGCGACGCCGTCGACCGTCACGGTGGCGTTGTCCTTGGTGATCACCTCCTGCTCGGGAATGTCGATCACCTGCTCCATCATGTTGATCTTGCGTCCGACGCGATCGAAATAGGGCACGATCAGATTGAGCCCGGGGCTCAGCGTCTGGGTGTATTTGCCGAACCGCTCGATGGTCCAGTCATAGCCCTGCGGCACCGTCTTCACGCCGGCCACCAGCGTGACGATGACGAGCAAGACCAGAACAATCGCGAAAATGTCGAAACCGCTCATATTTCCTCCAAGGCGGAAAAGATTGGCGGGAAAAGGCCTTTTCCGCGCTGTCATTGGTCGGGATCACGACCCCAAGGGTTCAGTAAAGCGTTCAGTAAAGAGTTCAGAAGGATTCAAGGCTCAGCGGTCGTGCCTGATTTCGGCATCGGTAGGATTCTACACAAGACACCGGGAGAGGGAATGGTCGCGATTATGTATTTGCGAGGCGCTCTTGAAAGCGTGCTGGCGCACACCTAGCGACGACGTTAACGAATCCGGCGGTCGCAGCCAAATCCTACTCGATGACCTCGTTCGCGGTTGCGAGCAGGCTTGGCGGAAGCGTGACGCCGATCGCCTTGGCCGTCTTCAAGTTGATCGCCAGCTCGAACGTGGTCGGATTCTGGACCGGCAAGTCGGCCGCTCGCGCACCCTTCAGGATGCGATCGATATAGGTGGCGGCGCGGCGGAGCTGCTCGGCGCTGTCGGTGCTGTAGGACATCAAGCCACCCTCGTCGACGAAGGTCCGGCTCCAGAACACCGCCGGCACGCGCGCTTCATTGATGGCTGCCAGGAGAAGCGCACGGTTGGACATGGTGAAGAAATCCGGCAGCACCAGCAGGCCGCCGTCTTTCCGCAAGGCCAGGGCGGCGATCGAGGCCGTGTCATGGACCGGCGCGGGCACCACCGTCACATCGAGCGCGCGGCCGGCGTCTTCGATCGTCCGCAGCATCAGCGGCGCGAACGGCGCGGTGGCGGGATTGTAGACGACGGAAACGCGTGACGGCTTTGGCACGACCTGCGTAAGCATCTCCAGCCATTTGCCGGCCAGCGGGCCGTCGTAATCGGTGAAGCCGGTGATATTGCCGCCGGGATGGGCGAGATTCTGGACAAAGCCCTGGCTGACAGGATCGGTGACGACGGCGAAAACGATCGGGATCGTCGTCGTGCGCTGGCGCAGCTCCTCCACTGAGGGCGTGCCGACCGCAAGCAGGATGTCGGGCTTGAGCGCCACGAGTTCGTCGGCGAGTTGCGCGATCCGCGCGCGGTCGCCGCCGCCGTTGCGCCAATCGATCTCAAGGCTGCCGTCCTCCTTCCAGCCATGGCCGGCAAGCGCCTCGACCAGGACCGCGCTACGCGTCTGCCCGATCGCATCGTCCGCCGCAGTGACCGAGAGCACGCCGAGCCGGCGCGTCGCATTCGCTTGCGCCAGCACCGAGGCCGGCAGCATCGTGGTCACCCCAAGAAGCGCCAGAACCTCGCGGCGGTTCATGGGGCGCTCCTCGGATCCAGGCTCACTATATCCAGCCCTGGAGCTCGCGCAGCACCAGCGTTCGGATCACATCCATGCCGGGGTCGCTGTCGTTGAGGCAGGGGATCGCGGAAAACTGCTCCCCGCCATTGTGCTTGAAGATCTCGGCATTCTCCTGCGCGATCTCCTCCAGCGTCTCCAGGCAGTCGGCGGAAAAACCCGGCGTGATCACCGCGATACGGCGCACGCCCTCTTTCGCCAGACGCTCCATGGTCTTGTCAGTGTAGGGCTGCAGCCACTCGTCGAATCCGAAGCGCGACTGGAAGGTCAGCAGCAGCTTTGTCTCGTCCATGCCGAGCCGGCGCCGCAGCGCCTCGGTGGTCGCCACGCATTGGTCCTGATAGGGGTCGCCCTTGTCGACATAGGCCTTCGGCATGCCGTGGAAGGAGGCGACGATCAGCTCTGGCTTGAACGACAGGCTCGCCAGATGCGTCTCGATCGAGGTGGCGAGCGCCTCGATATAGGCTTCGTCCTCGTAGTAAGACGGCGTCACCCGCAGCGTCGGCTGCGCGCGCAGCCGCGCAAGCACGCGAAACACCTCATCGCAGACGGTGGCCGACGTCGCGGCGGAATATTGCGGATAGAGGGGGACGGCAAGAATGCGATCGCAGCCCTTCGCAATCAGCGCATCGACGCCCGACTTGATCGAGGGATTGCCGTAGCGCATAGCCCATTCCACCGTGACCTGGTCGCGGTCCGACAGCATGGCTCCGAGCTTGTCGCTCTGCGAGCGCGTGATGGTCTTGAGCGGCGACTCGTTCTTCTCGGTGTTCCAGATCTTGAGATAATCGCGCGCCTTGGCGCGGGGGCGGGTGCGCAGGATGATGCCGTTCAGCACCAGCTTCCAGATCAAGCCCTGATCCTCGATGACGCGGGCGTCCGAGAGGAACTCCTTCAGATAGACCCGCACGCCGCGCGTGTCGGCGGTATCGGGCGTGCCGAGATTGACCAGGAGTACGCCGACGCGCGGCTGGCCGGACTGAGGCAGCGGCTTCGTGGTCTTGAGAGGGGCTAGGGTTGTCATGCTCGTTGGGTCGCGCGTTGCCCCGAGCTTGTCAAGATCAGGCCGGTTTCGCTAGGGTCGCACCGAGGCGGGGGAGGAAAGATGACACTCGCGGAATGGTGCGTCTTCGGAGCGTTGCTGCTCTATTTGGTGACGATCGTCTCGGTCAAATGGATCAGGTTTCGCGGGTTCGACAATTCACGCCCGCGCGATCCCGCCTTCTACGAAGAGGCCATCGCGCAGCGCGCGCTCGGCGCCCACCAGAATGGTATCGAGACCTTTCCGTTCTTCGCCTTCGCGGTGCTGCTGGCCGAATTCCGGGACTCGCCGCAGCGGATGATCGACGAGCTCGCGGTGCTGTTCCTGATCGTACGGATCGCCTATGTGCTGACCTATCTCGGGAACCGCCCGACGCTGCGCTCCATCCTCTGGAGCATCGGCTTTGCGATCAATCTCGGGATCTTCTTCATGCCGGCGTTGAAGCAGTTCTTGCCGGTGTGACTCTCCCTTTGTGGGAGAAGGTGGCGCGAAGCGCCGGATGAGGAGTTCTATCGGCGAACGCAGCTGCAAGAGGATCGCTCGCGGAGACAACCCCTCACCCGTCTCGCCGCTACGCGGCGAGCCACCCTCGCCCACAAGGGGAGAGGGAAAAACTCAGAAACACGTCGTCCGTTCGGCCGCGATGTAACCCAACAACAGGCCTGCACCGAACAGCAGCACGAGGCCGGCGGCGGCGATTTCGATGCCGCGCATGAACAGCGCGCCGTTGCCGTCGCGTCCGGCGCTCAGGCGGGCGGCGATGTCCTGGGCGGAGACGGCGACCACGGCAATGACCGCGACGGTGATCGCGGTGCCGAGCCCCATCAGCAGAGTTGCGGCGATGCCGGCCCAGAACAGGCCTTGGGCCAACGCGAACACCAGCACCAGGATCGCGCCCGAACAGGGACGGATGCCGACGGTCAGGATCGCGGTAAAGCCGCGTCCCCAGCCTCCGGGGCCGGCGAGCTCGCTCGGCATGGCGCCGTGGGAATGGCCGCAATGCTCGTCATGAACGTGGTGATGCGCGTGGTGATGATGGGCGTGCGCATGATCGTGACGATGATGATCATGCGCATCATGATGGTGGTGACCGTGATCATGATGGTCATGCGGCACGCCCGCGATCGCCGGCACCGGCTGAACCGCCTGCAGCGCACGGATGAAGGTGCGGCCCTTGACCCAGACCAGGCGCAGGCCGAAAAGCGCGATCAGGGCGTAGCTTGCGATCTCGATCGCGCCTTCCGCCTTGCACATGGTCCTGGCGGTCGCATTCAGCACCCAGGCCGAGATGCCGACAATCAGGATCGCCACCAGCGACTGCATCAACGCCGATGCAAACGACAGCACGATGCCGCGCCGGGCAGTCTCGCGATTGGCGACGAGATAGGAGGCGATCACCGCCTTGCCGTGGCCGGGCCCAGCGGCGTGGAAGATGCCGTAGGCAAAGGAGATGAAGAGCAGCGTCCACACCGCCGAGCCGTCGGACTTGGCGGCGCGAATGGTCGCCGACATCTGGCGATAAAATTCCGATTGTTTTGCCAAGAGCCAGCCGATGAGGCCACTGGCCTCAGGCTCGGCCGCCGGGGCTGGCCGCGGCGCGCCGAACGGGTTCTGGGCAAGGAGATCATGCAGCGCGGCATCGGCCACGCCCAGCACGACAATAACGGCGGCGCAGGCGAGAAGCCCGCGGGCAAGCGGCGAACGAAGACGACCGATCAAGGGCAATCCACCGTGATCTTGTTGGCGAACATCATGCCGAAATTGGAGTTCTCGCCGTTCATGAAGGTCTGCTCGTTGAGCTTCTGCGCACTCGCGGTGCCGTCGCTCGGCCGCTCAAGTTTCATCTGGCAGCCGGCGGGCGCGCCGACCAGCTTGATCGGGTTGTCCTTGGCCATCTGGAAGTCGATGAAGAATGAGCGGTCGAACACTTCGAGCATCAATTGCTTGGGCTTGACCGGATTCTTCAGCGGCAGCGTGAAGTGCAGGGTCAGGACCGTATCCTTGTAGTCGAGGAAGTAGTCGACCGGCTCCTGGAATCGCTCCTTCTTGCCGTCGGCTCGCGCGAAGGTGAAGTAGGCATATTCCTTCAGCGACTCGACATTGGTCTGCGCCAGCGGTCCGAGCTCCTCGCGGGTATAGACGCCCTTGGTCTTGCTCTCGAGCCCCTGCACGGCATAGGCCGAGAACATGTCGTCAAACGTCCAGGCGTGGCGCACGCCGGTGATGGTGCCGTCCGCGGCATAGAGCAACTCGCTGGTCGCGGTGATCCAGACATGCGGGTGCGCCTGCGCCGCCCCGGCCACAAAGGTGAGGCCAGCGGCGAGCAGCAGCCCGAGCAGGGCGCGCACGCCCATCAGGCCGCCTTCGGGGCGTCAAGCAGACCTCGGCGACGCAGCAGCGCATCGGGCTCCGGCGGGCGGCCGCGGAAGGCCTCATAGGCGGCTTCCGGATCGACCGATCCGCCGCTCGAGTAGATGTCGTCGTGCAGGCGTTTTGCGACGGCGGGATCGAAGATGTCGCCGGCTTCCTCGAATGCGCCGAAGGCGTCGGCGTCCATCACCTCCGACCACATGTAGCTGTAATAGCCGGCGGCATAATGATCGCCGGTGAAGATGTGACCGAATTGCGTCGGACGGTGACGCAGCGAGATCTCCTCGGGCATGCCGATCTTCTCCAGCTCGCGTCTCTCGAAGGCGCGGACGTCCTGCGCGGCGGAGGCCGGCTGGGTGTGGAATTCGAGATCGATCAGCGCCGAGGAGACGAACTCGACCGTGGCGAAACCCTGGTTGAATTTTCGCGCGGCCAGGAACCGTTGCAGCAGATCGTCCGGCAGCGGCTCGCCGGTCTGGTAGTGGCGGGCAAACTTTTGCAGCACCTCGGGCCGCTCCTGCCAATGCTCGTACAGCTGGGAGGGCAATTCGACGAAGTCGGTGAACACGGAGGTGCCCGACAGCGACGGATAGGTCACGTTGGAGAGCATGCCGTGCAGGCCATGGCCGAACTCGTGGAACAGGGTGCGGGCATCGTCGGGCGACAGCAGCGAGGGTTCCCCGTCCGCGCCCTTGGAGAAGTTGCAGATGTTGAGGATCAGCGGCGCGACCTCGCCGTCGAGCTTCTGCTGGTCGCGCAGCGAGGTCATCCAGGCGCCGGAGCGCTTCGACGGCCGGGCGAAGTAGTCGCCATAGAACAGCGCCTTGTGCTTGCCGTCCCGCCCCTTCATCTCCCAGACCCGGACGTCCGGATGCCAGACCGGCACGTTCTTGCGCTCCTCGAAAGTGACGCCGAACAGGCGCGTGGCACAGTCGAAGGCGGCGGCGATCATGTGATCGAGCGCGAGATACGGCTTGATCGCGGCGTCGTCGAAATTGGCGCGCTGAAGGCGCAGCTTTTCGGCATAGAAGCGCCAGTCCCAGGGGGCGAGCTTGAAATTGCCGCCCTCCTCCGTGATCAGCGCCTGCATGTCGTCGCGGTCGGCGAGCGCCCGCGCCCGGGCCGGCTTCCAGACCCGCTCCAGAAGGCCGCGCACCGCTTCCGGCGTCTTGGCCATGGAATCCTCGAGCCGGTAGGCCGCGAAGGTCGGATAACCCAGGAGATTGGCGCTCTCCTCGCGCAGCTTCAGGACCTCGACGATGGTCGCGTTGTTGTCGTTGGCATTGCCGTTGTCGCCCCGCGCGGTGAAGGCCTTGTAGACCTTCTCGCGCAGGTCACGCCGGGCCGAGCTCTTCAGGAACTGTTCGACCGAGGAGCGCGACAGGGTGACGATGGCCTTGCCGGCCATGCCGCGTTCTTCCGCCGCAGCCTTGGCGCTGGCGACAAAACTCTCCGGCAGGCCCTGGCGGTCGGCTTCGCCGAGCTCCATGAACCATTCCTGCTCGTCGCCGAGCAGATGATGACTGAAGCTGGTGCCGAGCTGGGCGAGTCTCTCGTTGATCTCCGCCATCCGCGTCTTGGCCTCTTCGGAGAGGCCGGCGCCGGAGCGGTGGAAGCGGGTGTAGGTGCGCTCGAGCAGGCGGAGCTGTTCCGGTGTCAGACCGAGATTGGCGCGGTTCTCGTGTAGCTGGGCAATGCGGCCAAACAGCACGGCGTTCATCATGATCGGATTCCAGTGCCGCGCCATCCGCAAGGAAACCTCCTTGTCGATCTCCAGAATGGCCGGGTTGGAATGCGCCGAGACGAGGTCGTAGAAGACCGACGCGACCTTGCTGAGCAGCTTGCCCGAGCGCTCCAGCGCCGTGATGGTGTTGGCGAAGTCGGGCGCGGTCGGGTCGTTGGTGATCGCTGCGATCTCGGCGGAGTGGTCGGCGAAGGCCTGCTCGAAGGCCGGGAGGAAGTGCTCCGGCTTGATTTCGTCGAAGGGCGGGGTCGCAAACGGCGTCACCCACGCCTTCAGCAGCGGGTTGGTCTCGGAGTCCGTAGTTTGGCGGGGTTCTGACATTACAAGTCCCGATTTGTGGCTCGATTGTTGCGGCCAGCTATAGCACGCGATAGGGCTTTTTTGGGCCGTTTGCCCTTGCTCCCGGCTGCCTTTTCGGTGAGATTGCGGCCCTCCAAGCCTAGGACCCCTGAGCTCATGAACGCGACCTCCTCGTCTTCCCGTCGGATCGTCTGGCCGAGCGTCATCACCGTCGTCAGCGCCGCCATCCTGATCGGCGCCGAGGTGTTCGGCGCGGCGTTTGCCGGCGGCTGGGCGCTCGCGATCCTGTTCGGGCTGGGCGAGCAAGGCACGCACATCCTTCAGGCCACGCTGTTTGCGCTCGGCGTGCTCGTGATGACGGCCTTCATCCGCGCCGCTCAACGCGTCGAGCCGTTCACGAAGCGCGGCTGAAGCGCGGACGCTCGCGAGTGACGCGCGCCGCGCAGAAAACTTAACGCGCGTTCATCTTTCGCGTCGCGCGCGCAACACTGCGCAAGCAGATGTTAGGCAATTCTGTTCGCAGCCTAAAAAATCTCTTGCGAAGCAGAGTCAAAACACTTATGTGCGGATTGCCCAATTTCGCACGTGCCTGTGGTCGTGTGTCAGTCGGTAGGTATCCGGACAAGAGGCCGGACAGCCGCCAAGGGGTGAAGAAGCCGAGGGGCTCTTCGGAAGTGTGGAAGTCGGAAGGCTCATCGCCGGAAGACGAAAGCAAACCCGGAGCGTCCAGCATCTCTCTCAAAGAGATGCCTTGTCGAAGGTGACTTTGCTCTTTGCAACCGTGACTGGCAGCCGGAGGCGAACCGGCGCACCCCGCTCTCAACGGGGGACGCGACTTAAAGCAACGACGGATCGGGCTTTTTTGGTCTCTACCGGCAGTCCAACGCCGGCGCGGGCTACTGAAAAGGCTTGTCCTTCATTGCCAGGTGTGCGGGCGGGAACATTCCCAACCAATCCACGGCAGCACAGTCTGATGTGAGTCTTTGGCTCGTCGCGCCTCCATCGCGCGATCTGGCCGGAGCGCTCTTATCCGACGTCATTTTTTGAACGGATCCCCGTCGCTGGGCCGTTTGGGAGAGTGCTATGACCGACCGTATCCAGGAATTCCTGCGCAACCGCCGCAGCGAGGGCCTCGACACCGAGCCGTGCCTCGTCGTCGACCTCGAAGTCGTGCGCGACAATTACCAGACCTTTGCCAAGGCGCTGCCCGACAGCCGCGTGTTCTATGCCGTCAAGGCGAACCCGGCGCCGGAAGTGCTGGCTTTGCTCGCCTCCATGGGCTCCTGCTTCGACACCGCGACGGTCGCCGAGATCGAGATGGCGCTGGCCGCCGGTGCGACGCCCGACCGCATTTCCTTCGGCAACACGATCAAGAAGGAGCGCGACATCGCGCGCGCCTTCGCGCTCGGCATTCGGCTGTTCGCGGTCGATTGCGCCGCCGAAGTCGAGAAGGTCGCCCGTGCCGCGCCCGGCGCAAAGGTGTTCTGCCGCATCCTCTATGACTGCGCCGGCGCCGAATGGCCGCTGTCGCGCAAGTTCGGCTGCGACCCGGAGATGGCCGTCGACGTGCTCGACGTTGCCAAGCGTCTGGGCCTGGAGCCGTGCGGCATCTCCTTCCATGTCGGCTCGCAGCAGCGCAAGGTGAAGGCGTGGGACCGTGCGCTGGCAATGGCCTCGCAGGTGTTCCGCGACTGCGCCGAGCGCGGCATCAACCTGACCATGGTCAACATGGGCGGCGGTTTCCCGACCAAGTACCTGAAGGACGTACCGCCGGTGGTGACCTACGGGCGCTCGATCTTCCGCGCGCTGCGCAAGCACTTCGGCAACCAGATTCCGGAGACCATCATCGAGCCGGGCCGCGGCATGGTGGGCAACGCCGGCATCATCGAGTCCGAAGTCGTGCTCATCTCGAAGAAGAGCGACGAGGACGAGGTGCGCTGGGTTTATCTGGACATCGGCAAGTTCGGCGGTCTCGCCGAGACCATGGACGAGTCGATCCGTTACGCCATCCGCACCCCGCATGACGGCGCGGACATGACGCCGTGCGTGCTCGCGGGCCCGACCTGTGACAGCGCCGACGTGCTGTACGAGAAGAACCCGTATCCGCTTCCGGTGACGCTCGAGATCGGCGACAAGCTGCTGATCGAAGGCACCGGGGCCTATACGTCGACGTACTCGGCGGTGGCTTTCAACGGCATCCCGCCGCTGAAGACCTACCACATCTGATCCGCCTCGCGTCTGAGGCCAGACGAACCCGGGAGCCGGCTTGCCGGCTCCCTCCCTGACATTTCGATTTCTGACGACGCCTTGAACCGGCGTGCTTTGCGCACGTCAGTTTCAAGCGGGGACTGACGCGCCATGACTGCTCTTCGGAAGACACAAATTGACCCCACTTCGAAAGCCGCTCCGTTCGCGATCCGTGCGGAGCGTGCTGTCGACGTTGCGATGCGTGAAGCGCTGCTCGATGCGTCCTTTGGCGAGAACCGCCATGGCCGTACCTGTCAGCGCCTGCGTGACGGACGCGCACCCGCTGCCGGCCTTGCGCTGGCCGCGATGCGCGAGGGGAAGCTCGTGGGAACCGTGCGGCTGTGGCACGTCAGCGCCGGAGGCAGGCCCGCTCTGGTCCTCGGACCGCTGGCAGTGGACCCTGCCTGCCGCGAGCTCGGGATCGGCGCCGCGCTGATGCAACAAGCGCTGGCTGCCGCCCGGGCGCGCGGGCATGCCGCCGTGATCCTGCTCGGCGATGCCCCCTATTACGCCCGCTTCGGCTTCTCGGCCGCCAACACCGGCGAGCTGTCGCTGCCCGGTCCGTTCGAGCGCGACCGCCTGCTGGCGATCGAATTCACAACAGGCGCGCTGGACGGCGCCGCCGGGATGATCGTCCCGACTGGTGCGGCCCTGCCCAAACGAAGGGTAGTTCGCGCCCTCCAGGCGCGCGCGGCTTAAGGATCGCCATGATGGCGACGACCTAGCCGCGTTAAGCGGCAACGCCCGGCTGTGCCTGCGTTAAGCTCCATTCCTTTGGGGTTGCGCAGGCCGGCAAATTGCGTAAACCCCACGAAATTCCTCTTCAGTCGAGGCCTACGACCATGTCCCGCCGCCTGATTTCCACCGGCTCCCCGTTCGAGAAGACCGCCGGCTACAGCCGCGCCGTGATCGACGGCGAGTTCGCCTTCGTCGCGGGAACCACCGGTTACGACTACACCACCATGACGATGCCGGCCGATGTCACGAGCCAGTCACGCAACTGCTTCAAGACCATCGAAGCTGCCCTGAAGGAGGGTGGCTTCGAGATGGCCGACATCGTCCGCGTGACCTACTACCTCACCAACATCAAGGATGCGGACGCGCATTTCGCGGTCTGCGGCGAAGTCCTCGGCGAGATCCGCCCGGCCGCCACGCTTCTCGTCGTCTCGGCGCTCTACAAGCCCGAGATGAAGGTCGAAATCGAAGCCACCGCCAAGCGCCGCAGCGCTTGAGCCATCCCTCACCATTTGTTCGCCAGCACGTTCCGGAGAAACCATCCCATGAGCCCCGCCTCGCAGATCTACGCGAAGATCACTGGTCCCATCGTCATGGTCGGCTTCGGCTCCATCGGCAAAGGCACGTTGCCGCTGATCGAGCGGCATCTCGATTACGACAAGTCGCGCGTTACCGTGATCGACCCAAAGGACGAGGGTCGCAAGGCTCATTGCGAGAAGCACAATGTGCGCTTCATCCAGAAGGGCGTGACCAAGGACAATTATCGGGAGTTGCTGACCCCGCTGCTCACTGAGGGCGGCGGCCAGGGCTTTTGCGTCAATCTCTCGGTCGACACCGGCTCCACCGACATCATGGAGCTCTGCAACGAGCTCGGCGCTCTCTATATCGACACCGTCAACGAGCCCTGGCTCGGCTTCTATTTCGACTCCTCGAAAGGCCCGGAAGCGCGCTCCAACTACGCCCTTCGCGAAGCGACGCTGGCCGCCAAGAAGGCGCGCCCTGCGGGGTCGACGACGGCCGTCTCCTGCTGTGGTGCCAATCCCGGCATGGTCTCGTTTTTCGTCAAGCAGGCGCTGCTCAACGTCGCCGCCGATCTGAAGCTCAATGCCCCCAAGCCGAAGACAAAAGCCGAATGGGCGGACTTGATGCGACAAGCCGGCATCAAGGGCATCCATATCGCCGAACGCGACACCCAGCGCTCCAAGAAGCCGAAAGAGCCCGATGTCTTCGTCAACACCTGGTCGGTGGAAGGTTTCCTGTCGGAAGGCGTGCAGCCCTCCGAGCTCGGCTGGGGCACCCACGAAAAATGGATGCCCGAGAATGCGCGGACTCACGAAGCCGGCTGCGGCGCTGCCATCTATCTGATGCAGCCCGGCGCCAACACGCGCGTGCGCACCTGGTGCCCGACCCGCGGCGCGCAGTATGGCTTCCTTGTCACCCACAACGAGTCGATCTCGATCGCTGACTATTTCACCGTGCGCGACGCATCGGGCACGGCGGTCTATCGGCCGACCTGCCACTATGCCTATCATCCGGCTGACGATGCCGTGCTGTCGCTGCATGAAATGTTCGGCCGCGCCGCGAAGATGCAGGAAAAGCACCACATCCTCGACGAGAACGAAATCGTCGACGGCATCGACGAACTCGGCGTGCTGCTGTTCGGCCATGACAACAATGCCTACTGGTACGGCTCGCAGCTCTCCATCGAAGAGACCCGCAAGCTCGCGCCCTATCAGAACGCCACCGGCCTGCAAGTGACCTCCGCCGTGCTCGGCGGCATGGTGTGGGCGCTGGAAAACCCGAACGAGGGCATCGTCGAAGCCGACGAGATGGATTTCGATCGTCTACTGGAAATTCAGCTGCCGTATCTCGGCCCGGTGAAGGGTTTTTATACCGACTGGACGCCGCTGACGGACCGTCCGGGACTGTTCCCGGAGGACATCGACACTAGCGATCCCTGGCAGTTCCGGAATGTTCTGGTGCGGTGAGGCGGCGTCGCGCCACGGCCACTGCTGTCATGCCCCGCGACCCGGCTACGCCAAGGCTTAGCCGAGGTTGAGGTCCAGGCGCGCCGAACTTTAGCGTAAGCGGCAGGCGGGGCATCCAGTACGCCGCAGCATCTCCGTATCCACGCACAGCCTCTGGAATACTGGATCGGCCGCCTTCGCGGACGATGACAGCACCCGCGTAGATGCAGAACCTACTTCCTCTCGATCGGCGGCGCGATCTTCTCGGCTGGGGCTGGCGGCAATGCTGGTTTCGCCGCGCCGGCAGCGCCCTGCGTCTGCGGTTCGGGCCGCGCGGGCTCTGGGGCGGGCGTGGTCGGCCGGTCGCCGCCGGGCTTGGCTTCCGCGGGCTTATTCTGATCGTCGGACGGCGTGCCCTGAAGGGGTTGCGTCGCTTGGGCTGTCTGCATCCGGGTCTCGGCGCGGATTTGCGCCAGCGACATGCCTGACACCACGACGCCTGCCGCGAACAGCGAGCAGGCGACCATCAAGTCGAGCTTCAGTCTGCGCTTGTCATATTGGCCGGGCATGTCGATCACCGCCTTTGTCTGCGGGATCAACGAAATTGCCGCTCTGCGGTTCCCGCCCGTGGCGGCCGGAACTCGACGGCTGCGCGCCACATGGCCCCATCCACGGTCGGAACGATGACAGATTAAAGCTCGAGCAGGCCGCCATCACCATTTTCGTCGGCGAACGCCAACAGCGTCCCCTTCGCGTTCCAGGCGAGCGCGGCGACTGCGGGCGTGGCGTTGCGGCGGACGAGGATCTCGGCGCCGTCCTCCAGACGGACCATCAGCACGGTGCCGTCGCTGTAGCCGGCGGCGAAGATGTCGTTCCTGGGGTGGCAGGCGACGACCGACACGCGCGCCTGCAGCGGCGCGAGCATCGCTGGCTCCTTGCCCATCGGGCCATCCTTGCTAGCGAACGGCCACAGGATCACCGTGTCGGCGCCCGAGGTCGCCAGCGCCTTGCCGCCCGCGCTCCACGACATCGAGCGGACGCGGCTGGGATAGCCGGTCATGCGCATGTGCCTGTTGTCGGCAAGCCGCCAGCCGTGCAGCGCCGATTCGTGCATCGTGGTGACCAGGAATTTGTTGTCCGGGCTGAAGGTGACGCCGAGATGCGAGCCGGCCCAAGGCAGGAATTCGGCCGACCCCGCCATGTTGGGAAACCACAGCGTCGCGCCGTTGTAATGGGCGATCGCGAGACGCTGGCCCTTCGGCGCAAACGCGAGGCCGCCGACGGTCGAGGGCACCTCGAGCGACTTCTCCTCGCTCTTGCCGCTCTTGAAGAAAGCAGTCTTGCCAGCCGACCAGGCGTAGGCACCGTCCGGATGCAGCGCCACCGCATCGATCCAGCGCCGTTTCGGGTCGGTCGCAAGCAGCGTCACTTCGCCTTTGGCCTCGAGCGACACGACTTTTCCATCGTCGCCGCCCATCACGAGGCGCTTGCCGTCGGAGGCGGCCGAGAGAATGCCGCCGCTGTGCACGGCGATCTTGCTGATCTCACCCTGGCTATCCACGAGCGCGACATTCTCCTCGCCGCCGACGAAGGCGGCGCGGTTGCCAAGGAAATGCACGGAGGTCACGACCATGCCGAGCGCGAGCGATTTGACGCGCTCGGTGACGGAGACGATCGAGGCGGAATCGGCGGGTGGCGTAAACTCTTTCATCACGAGACGATGCAGCTCTCAAAACCCTGGCGAATGAGGTCTTGCGGCAATTCGCGACCGATGAAGACGAGGCGGCTCTCGCGCGGCTCGCCGTCCTTCCATTTGCGCTGGTGGTTGCCCTCCAGCATCATGTGGACACCCTGAAAGACGTAGCGGTCATCATCGTCGTGGAAAGCAAGGATGCCCTTGGAGCGCAGGATCTTGCCGCCCTCCACCTGCACCAGGTTCTGAAGCCAGGGCATGAACACGTTCGGATCGAGCGGCTTGTCGGTCTTGAGTGACAGCGACTGCATGTCCTCGTCGTGATAGTGCTTCAGGCCGTGGCTGTGATCATGATTGTGATGATGGTCGTGATGGTGATGATCATGGTCGTGGTCATGATCCTCGGCATTCAGGAAGTCCGGCTCGATGTCGAGGATGCGGTCGAGGTCGAAAGCGCCGCGGTCGAGCACGTCCGCCAAAGCCACCGAGCAGCGCTCGGTGCGATGCAGTTTCGCATAGGGATTGATGGCGCGGATGCGGGCCTCGACCTCGGCAAGTTCTCCCTTGGAAACGAGATCGATCTTGTTCAGCACGATGACGTCGGCAAAGGCGATCTGGTTCTTGGCCTCAGGTGCATCCTTGAGGCGGTCGGATAGCCATTTGGCGTCCGCAACCGTGACCACCGCATCGAGGCGCGCGCTCTTCTGCACGTCCTCGTCGACGAAGAAGGTCTGGGCGACGGGGGCCGGATCGGCAAGACCGGTGGTCTCGACGATGATGGCGTCGAACTTGCCCTTGCGCTTCATCAGGCCTTCCATGATGCGCACGAGATCGCCGCGCACGGTGCAGCAGATGCAGCCGTTGTTCATTTCGAACACTTCCTCATCGGCACCGATGATGAGGTCGTTGTCGATGCCGATCTCGCCGAATTCGTTGACGATGACGGCGTATTTCTTGCCGTGGTTTTCCGACAGGATGCGGTTCAACAGCGTGGTCTTGCCCGCACCGAGATAGCCGGTCAGGACGGTCACGGGAATTTTTGGGGCGGTCGCTTCAGACATAACAACTCCGGACTTCGGGCTTTTCGCGCGACGCGAGGCGGGGTGGCCCCTGCCCTAGTGGTCAAGCGCACTGGTCAGGGCCTTTATATTGTGCCTGACCATATCAATGTAAGTGGGTGCAGGCCCCTTTTCGCCGGTCAAACCGTCCGAAATCAGGGTCCCACCGACTTTTGAGCCGGTCTCCGCCGCGATCCGCCGGATCAGCCGGTCGTCGCTGATATTTTCCAGGAACACGGCGGGGATTTTTTGGGCCTTGATCTGGCCGATGATGGTGGCGATGTCCCGCGCGCTGGGCTCGGTTTCCGTGGAGACGCCCAAGGGCGCGATGAACTGGACGCCGTATTCGGCGGCGAAATAGCCGAAAGCGTCATGGGTCGAAATCACCTTGCGACGCTCCTGCGGGATCTTGGCCACGGCTTCGCGGACCTCGCGGTCGAGCGTTTCGAGCTTTTCCAAATAGGCCTTGGCCTGGGCGCGGAAGAACTCCGCATCGTCCGGGTCGACCGCGGCCAGCGCATTGGCGATGTCGGTGACGTAGATTTTGGCGTTGGGGACCGACTGCCAGCCATGCGGATCTGCGGCCGAGCCGAGCTTGAGCGGCGCGATGCCGGCGCTCACGATAACCACCTGCGCCTTGCTGCCCGAGGACTGCACGAGCCGTGGCAGCCAGCCCTCGAGACCAAGCCCGTTGACGATGACCAGCTTTGCGTCCGCGATCCGCTTCGCATCGCTTGGCGCGGGCGCGTAGACATGGACGTCGCTGTCGGCCCCGACCAACGTCGTCAGATTGATCCGGTCGCCGCCGACATTACGGACGAAGTCGGCCAGGATCGAGAAGCTCGCGACGACCTTCAGTTGCTCAGCGGCGTGCAGCGGCGAGGCGATCAGCATAAGCACACAAAGCAGGATGCGCCGCATCGCTATCACGCTTCCAAATGCCGGCCGGGAAACAGCTGCCTAACGACGCCGCCGACCCGGCCGAACAGGACGGAGACGGTGTAGAGCGCGCTCGCCACCAGAATGATCGCAGGGCCCGACGGCACACGGGTCTGGAACGACAGCACGAGACCTGCATAGCCGGACACGGCGGCAGCGACGACCGCGATGCAGATCATGACGGTGAGATCGCGCGACCAGAACCGCGCGATGCCGGCCGGCAGGATCATCAGGCCGACCGCGAGCAGCGTGCCGAGCGCCTGAAAGCCGTTGACGAGGTTGATCACGACCAGCGCGAGGAAAGCGAGATGCGCAGGCCCGCCGGCCCGGCTGACGGTGCGCAAAAACAGCGGATCGACGCTTTCGATCACCAGCGGACGGTAGATCACGGCGAGCACCAGCAGCGTGACCGTGGCGTTGAATGCGACGACCAGCAGCGTCTGGTCGTCCATCGCGAGAATATTGCCGAACAGCACGTGTAGCAGGTCGATATTGGTGCCCTTGATCGAGACGATGGTGACGCCGAGCGCCAGCGAGGCCAGATAGAAGGTCGCGAGCGAGGCATCCTCCTTCAACCCGGTCGAGCGCGCGACGAGGCCTGCGAGGATTGCGACGGCAAAACCTGCGATCAGGCCTCCGGCCGTCATCGCGAACAGATTGAGACCGGAGAGCAGGAAACCGACAGCGGCGCCGGGGAGGATTGCATGTGCCATGGCGTCGCCGACCAGGCTCATCCGCCGCAACATCAGGAACACGCCGATCGGCGCACCCGCGAGCGACAGCGCGATAACGGCCGCGAGCGCACGTCGCATGAACTCGAATTCGGTGAACGGGCCGATCAACGCGTCATAGAGCATCGGATATCAAGCCGCCCGTGAGCGGGCATCATCGGCCGAGCAGGCGGCGGCGCTGTCGTCGAAGGCTTCGCACATCCGCATCGCCACCATCAGGTTTTCCGGCGTCAGCACCTCCGCCGTCGGGCCCCACGCCACGGGGCCGCGCGCCAGCACCAGCGTCTCGCTGAAATGGGTGCGCACCATCTCCATGTCGTGCAGTGCGGCGAGCACTGTGCGGCCCTCGCCATGCCAGTGCTTCACCAGCGTCAGCAGATCAGCCGTGGTCTTGCTGTCGATGGCGTTGAAGGGCTCGTCCAGCACGATCAGCCGCGCGTCCTGGAGCAGTACGCGCGCGAACAGCACGCGCTGCATCTGGCCGCCCGAGAGCGTGCCGATTGGGCGGTTTTCGAAACCGTTGAGGCCAACGGAAGCGATCGCGCGGAGGATCTTTTCGCGCGCCGCCTTGCCGATGCCGCCGAACAGGCCGGTCCCACGCCACAGCCCGGTGGCGACGAAGTCCAGCACCGAGATCGGGAAGCTGCGGTCGATCTCCGCACTCTGCGGCAGATAGGCGATATCGCGGCTGTCGAGCCCGCCGAGATGGATGCTGCCGTCGAGCGGCCTGAGGATGCCGACGATGCCCCGCAGCAGCGTCGACTTGCCGGCGCCGTTCGGGCCGATCACGGCCAGCAGCGCGCCCGGCGCGACCTCCCCATTGAGGTGGTGCACGGCCGGATGGCGGTCATAGCCGAGCGTAACGTTGTGGAAATGCAGCGCCGCCATGGTCACCTCATCGCCAGGAAGACCACGCCCCAAAGCACGGCGCAGACCGCGAGCGCGGCCGCGAGACGGGCGGCCATCGTCATGCGCAGGATCGACCAGTGCGCCGCCTGAGCCGGATGCGGAGAGGCCGCACCGTGGACATGTGCGTGGGTGTGATCGTGTCCATGCGAATGCCCGTCGTCATGGGAATGGCTATGAGCATGATCGCTATGATGGGCTTGGGACGCGGCGGGAACCATTCCTGGATGTTATATTATAACATTACAGCTGTCCATGCCGGGCTCAGGGTTTGCCGATCAGCATGGCGATGGCGGCGGCGACGAACGGGAACGGCACCGAAACCGCGCAGCGGAACCAGACGAAACGGGCCGGCATGAACGGAATTTCCCACAAAATCACCCGTTGGAAGGCAAATAGCGCCCAAGCGACGACATAGGCGACCACCTGCGGCACCCCACCACCCGATTTCAGGGCCACCGTCCCGATCGAGAACCCGATTACCGGGCCACCGGGCGTCGCGGCCCCGGCGACCACGGCAGTCGCGGCCCCCAGCCAGCCGCTGTCCGGGCCGAGCCAGCCGCTGATCACCTCCTGTGGGATGATAGCGGCGATGTAGCCGGAGCCGATCACCCCCAGCGCGATCCGCGGCACGATGTTGATGAAGTCCATCGAGCCTTCGCGCAGCGAGGCCTTGAACACCGGTGGGCCACGGCGAAAGGCGATCAGGCCAACGCCGAACACCGAACCCCACAACAGGATGTCGATCAGGAGCGCGGCGCTCATGTCTCGTCGTCCTTCATGCCCGGCTTCGGATAAAGCCGGACATAGACGAAGCGGCCGAGCGCGCCTGCGAGCATCGGCAACGGCAGCGAGATGAGGATGCGCCACAGCGTGAAGTCGGTGCCCATAATCGGGATTTCCCAGGCGACCGCCCGGCCATAGCCGATCAAGGTCCAACTCACGACCATGGCGATGGTGGCACCGAAATCGGCGCCGACCGCCAGCAGCGCACTCGCCACGGGATAGGCGGTGAAGGGACCGCCGGGCAGGATCGCGCCGAAGGCGGTGCCGATCAGAAGGCCTTTCAGGCCCGATTTCGGCCCGAGCGCGCGCGAGACTTTTTCGTGCGGCAGGATCTCGGAGATGAACGCACCGAGCAGGCAGCCGGCCAGCACGCGGGGCAGGATGCCGCCGAACAGCGAGAGATCGTGGGTCAGTATGTCGAGAACACCGTCGGCGCCGTCACGCCGCCAGACCAGACCCGCGCTCACCGCCACCAGCGCTGCGATGATGATGGTAGACCAGCCGATCGGCTTGCGCACGCGACCCGGCCGCGGCTCGGATTCCGCGTCCTCGGCGGGCGCAGGGTCTTTCGGGGAAAGTTCTGACAACGGGCGCGTTCGGCTCGAGGGTGATGCCCGTCCTGCTTAAGGGCGCCGCAGATGCGATGCAAACAGTACGATGACGGGAGCGATGCGCACCTCGCGCAGGGCCATGCGAGGCGAAGTGCGAATTCCGCACAACAAAAAGGCGGCCGCGCCTGCGACCGCCTTTCAATTCCGTCATTCCGGAGCGGCAAAGCCGGCCCCGGAATGCGTGAAGCCCAGGCCTCGTCGAACTCAGGCCTTGTCGAACAGCGACTCGACGTATTCCCAGTTCACGAGATTCTCGACAAACGCCTTCAGATAGTCGGGACGGCGATTGCGATAGTCGATGTAGTAGGAGTGCTCCCAGACGTCGCAGCCGAGGATCGGGGTGGCGCCGTGCACCAGCGGATTCTCGCCGTTCGGGGTCTTGGCAATCTCGAGCTTGCCGTTCTTGACCTGGAGCCAGCACCAGCCCGAGCCGAACTGGCCGACGCCGGCCGCCTGGAAGTCCGTCTTGAACTTCTCGAAGCCGCCGAGGTCCTCGTTGATCTTCTTCTCGATCTTGCCCGGCAGCTTGGTGCCGCCGCCATTGGGCTTCATCCAGCTCCAGAAATGGATGTGGTTGTAGTGCTGGCCGGCATTGTTGAACACCGCGGGGTTCTTGCCGAACGAGCCCTTGACGATCTCCTCAAGGGACTTGCCTTCCCATTCGGTGCCCTTGAGCGCGTTGTTGCCGTTGGTGACATAGGCCTGATGATGCTTGTCGTGGTGGAATTCGAGCGTTTCCTTCGACATGAATTGTCCGAGGGCGTCATAGGCGTAGGGGAGTGGGGGCAGCGTAAAGGTCATGGGTGTTGTCCGCGACTGATGGGGGAACGAGACTTAACGGTCACCCCTTATAGAAGGTTCCGCGGCTGTTAAATACCGCGAATTTTCCAAAAGGCATGGTGCGGCGGCTTAGCCGGATTGCATAAAATCGTCGCAAGAATGTAGGGCGTTTGAACCAGGCCATAAAATATCATTGCCTTTGAGGTGCTTATGGCAGAACGACACGCACCGACGGCGCGGAGACGCGAAAGAGAGAGCCATGAGCATCGAGATCGACATTTTGAACGGCGACGCCTCTTGGCGGATCGCGGAGCCGCTGCACCAGGCGGTCTTCGGACCTGATATCGTCGGGAAGCAGCCCTGGGCCCACGTCAAATGGGCCAATGCCGACCTGCGCGTTCTGATCGAGACGCCCGAGGATGGTCTCGTCTGCCATGTCGGCATCTATTTTCGCACCGTCACCTGGAACGGGCAGAAGGTTCACATCGGCGGCATCGGCGGCGTCTGCACGCGGGAGGACCGGCGCGGCCGCGGCTATGCGACCATGGCGATCGATGCCGCGGTGCATACCATGCGCGCCAACGAGGCGGTCCGCTTCGCGCTGCTGTTCTGCGAGCCGCACAATGTCGCGTTCTACGAGGCCCGCAGCTGGCTCCCCTTCAAGGGCGAGGTCTATTGCGAGCAGCCGGAGGGGCGGATCCGCTTCACCCACATGGCGCCCTATGTCTGCAACATCGTCAGCGCGCCGACACTCGGCACTATCGACCTCTGCGGCCTGCCCTGGTGAGCCCTGCGTGAGGCGCGGCTGGTGCCGGCGCTGCGCGCCATATAATATGTCGATCATCATCCAATATTCCGCGCGGTGACACATGACGATCGACGCCTCGATAGACGCCATGCCGCCGCCTGCCCCGGTCGCCTCGCCCATCGCCAGCTTGCTGACGGCCCCGATCCTGCCGACGCTGCTGCGGCTCGCGATCCCCAACATGATCGCGATGGTCGGCAGCACGCTGGTCGCGGTCGCCGAGACCTCCTATATCGGCCGGCTCGGCACCATTCCGCTCGCAGCGATCGCGCTGGTGTTTCCATTCGCCATGCTGACGCAGATGATGAGCGCGGGCGCGATGGGCGGCGGCGTCTCGTCTGCGATCAGCCGCGCGCTCGGCGCAGGCGACCGGAACCGTGCGGCGACGCTGGCGCTGCATGCCGCCATCATCGGCCTCTGCGGCGGGCTTTTCTTCACGGTGACGATGCTCGTCTTCGGCCGCTCGTTCTTCGCGCTGCTGGGCGGGCGCGAGCGTGTGCTCGAGGAAGCCAGCGGCTATTCGCAAATGCTGTTCTCCGGCGCGGTCGCGATCTGGCTCGTCAACACGCTGGCCTCGGTGATCCGCGGCACCGGCGACATGCGTCTGCCCTCGATGGCGCTGATCGGGACGAGCGTGCTCCAGATCGCGCTCGGCGGCACGCTGGGGCTCGGCCTGTTCGGCGTGCCGCAATTCGGCATGCCCGGAGTGGCCGCCGGTCAGTTGATCGCATTCACCTGCGCTGCGATCTTCTTCCTCTGGTATCTCTGGTCCGGCCGCAGCCGGCTGCCGCTGGATTTCGGCGCCTTCCATTTCGATCGCGCGTTGTTCTTCGACATCCTCAAGGTCGGCGCGGTCGCCTGCCTGTCGCCGCTCCAGACCGTGCTCACCATTTTGATCTTCACCAAGATCCTGGCGACCTTCGGCACCGAGATGCTGGCCGGTTACGGCATCGGCTCGCGACTGGAATTCTTGCTGATCCCGATCACCTTCGCCTTCGGCATCGCATCGGTGCCGATGGTCGGCATGGCGATGGGCGCCGGACAGGTGAAGCGCGCGCGGCGCGTGGCCTGGACCGCGGCCGGGGCCTCGGGACTTACCGTCGGCCTGATCGGCCTCATCATCGCGCTCGATCCATCCCTGTGGGTTTCGCTCTTCACCAGGGATCCCGGCGTTGCCGCCGCCGCGCACAGCTACTTCCACTGGGCAGGCCCGACCTTCGTGTTCTTCGGCGTGGGCGTGTCGCTGTATTTCTCCTCGCAAGGCGCGGCGCGGGTCGGCGGTCCCGTGCTCGCCTCCACCGCGCGGCTGCTGATCGTCGCGATCGGCGGCGGCGGCCTCATGATGGCGCAGGCTCCGGCCTGGACCCTGTTCGCGCTGGTCGGCGGCGCCATGGCGGTATTCGGGCTGTCGACCGCGGCCTCGGTCGCCTTCGTGCGCTGGGTCAAATAAGCGCAGGTCATTGCACGCAGGCAAATAAACGCGGGAATGTGATTCCATCCAGATTCGCTGCGGGTCGAAGGCTGCGTCGGCGCGCTCTGCGGCGGCGAAACCTGGACGCGGGCGGGGCGCTAGCGCTTCACGCCGTCATCGCCTTCAGCGCCGTCGCCGCCGAGGCGTAGCCGCCCCGCGCGCCGTCGATAAAATGGACGTGATCGCTGCGCAACGCCGACGGGGTGAAGCAGGTCATCATCGCAGCGTCCTGCTGATAGAGGCCGTAACGCACGATGCCGTCGCGCGCGGCAATCGCGAGGCGATCGCTGAGGGCGCGTTCGAGCTCCGGCGTACAGTCGAGGATCATGCGCAGGCCGTCGTCATATTTTCGGAAGTCGGAGTTCTCCACGACCTGCCGTGTATAGAGCTTCGGCACGAAGCCGCCGACTTTGAGATCGAAGCGCATGATCAGATAGACGAAAAGGGTGTAGGCCAGCACGCTGGCGCGGCGTGCGAGCAACGGACCTCCGCGCCTGGTGCGCGCCTCATATTCCAGCCCTTGCGGCGGCCATGTCAGCGGCGGCCCTTGTGGCGGCACGGGACGACCGGCATCCGGGCTGCGCTCGACGAGATGGATGATGTCCTCGATCACGTTGCGGAATGCCGAGGGATCGGCGCCTTGGGCCGGCATGACCAGCACGGACAGGATCAGGCCGCGCGCAGCCGGAATCACCTCGAAGCGGCAGGACAGGCCGGAGAGATCGGGCTGCGTCCCCGCGGGCGCTTCGGTGATCGCAAACTCGCCGCGCTTCATCGCTGCGTCCGCCCAGGCGAGCCCGCCGCCAGAAAACATCGCATAGGACAAATTGGCCGACGGTCCGAAGCGCGCGACGCGCACGTCTAGGCCATGCGCGCGAATGACGCTCACCGGCACCAGCGCGACGCGCATCCGCAAGTCGAGATCTTCCCGCACCCAGGTCGCGGTCGCAGCCAAAGCCTCGCGGGCCAGTTCGAGATCATTAGGCGCGACCGCAAAACTCGCGCCGTCGCCGCCGAACACGAAGGGAAATTCGCGTCCCTCCAATGCATTCGTCACGGCCGCGATCACGGCGGCACCGGCCATGTTCACCGCCTTGTAGCGCTGCGCCGCGATGGCCTTGGTCGAATCCACGATGTCGGCAACGCCGACGCTCCAGTCGTCGGGCAGCGGCGAATACAAAGCGGGGTCCATCAGACTGGTGAAGCCGCGAAAGACCGGAATGCCGCTATAGAACGCTGATGTCATCGGATGATGCCGGATGGTTGGGACGCACGTCCAAAGGGACATACGTAGAAGAATCGATTCGGTTCGCCAGGCGCGCGCCCTTGCAACCATTGGCCGAAATGGACCCGGACAACAAGATGAGGGCGCACTGCAATGCCACAGAAGGTCATCAAACGGTTGACCGTAAATGGCGTCTAGTCTCGATGATCTGACATGGTTGCGCGGGAACATCGACGTGTCCGACTTCGACAGGAAGGACTCCATCGCTCCGGCAAGCCGGCGCACTGGGCGTGATCCGATCAGCGCGGTGAAGACGCCGGAAAGCCTGACCGCGGCCGTGGATAGCTGGGCCGAAACCCATCACCTGTAGCGCTCGGAAGCCATCCGTAAGCTGGTCGAGCTCGGCCTGAAGGTCGCGGCCCCGGCACTCCCGCCAGGGCACCCGCTCGCTTCGGATGCCACCAGGATCGAAGAGCTTGCGGTGCGTGAACTCGGGGGACTGCTCGATCCTGCGCTGTCTGAAGACGAACGCGAGCGCCGGATCCGCCGCCTGACCGAGGGCCCGCCGGAGTTCTCACACGAACGGATTGACCTGCCGAAGCATCGGACCTGAATGTCTAGTGCAGCTTCTCGCCCACGCGCTTGCGTAGCGCGGAGGCGGGAACGTCATGGCAGCCGACAAGACGCACGAATTTCTGCGGATACATTTCGTAACCGTGGTCACCGGAATTTTGGTGAGACATCGGCTCGCAGTGAACGGGCTCGCAGTGAACGTCGCTTTGCTGTGCGCAAGATGGCTTTACCGACGCCTTGTCCGGGCTCGAAGCGGTCATGGACTGCTCCCTATCGATTAGGGCAGATCGATTGACGTAACCCAATCGATTGCGCGGGATCTTACGACCAAATCCGGATGATGTCATTGCGCCGGATCAATGCAATTGTGGCGATGGAGTTCCGCCTACGCCGTGTTGCCCGCGTCGACCGTAAACACGGTACCCGTCACATTGCGACCGCCCTCTCCCAGCAAATACTCCACCATCCGCGCGACGTCGTCGGTCTCCGGCAGGCGGCGCAGCGCGCTACGGCCGGCGATGCGCTTGCGGCTGTCGTCGGACAGATTGTGCGTCAGCTCGGTGTCGATGAAACCGGGCGCGATCGCGTTCACGGTGATGCCGAGCTTGCCGACCTCCCGCGCGAGCGAACGGGTGAAGCCGGTGGCGGCGGCCTTGGTCGCACCGTAAACCGAGAGGCCGTTATAGCCGGTCGTCGCGATAATCGAGGAGATGTTGATGATGCGGCCGGCACCGTCGGCCATCATCTGCCGCGCGACATATTTGGTGAGAATGATCGGCGACAGCACGTTGAGCTGCACCAGCGCCTCGATCTCGGAATTGTGCATGGTCGCGAGCAGGCCTTCGGTGCCGAGGCCGGCATTGTTGACGAGGCCGTAGATCGGTCCGAATTCGTCGCGCACGAGTTTTGCATAGGCAGGGATCGCGTCGATCACGGCGAGGTCGCAGGCGCGGAAATGCAGGCGCCCCTCCGACCCGGCAATCGCCGCCTTGAGCTCGTCGCTCTCGCGCCGCGCCGCCGCGATCACGTTGTAGCCGCCATCAACAAGCCGCTGGCCGATCGCAAGGCCGATACCGCGGCTACCGCCGGTGACGAGAACATTATGCATCGGTGCGCGCCAGTTTGCCGGCCGGGGTGACGTCGAGCGCCTCGACGAAGCGGATCACCGCCGGCACCTTGTGGGAGGCGAGCTGAGCGCGGCACTGATCCAGAATCTGGTCGCGGATCTCTTTCGCGCGCGCCGGATCGGTGCCGTCGGCGAGGATCACGTCGGCGACGACGATGCCGCCGGTGATCGGGCTCTTGCGTGACTTCGCCCGCGACATCCGCACATCGAGATGACGGTTGATCACCGCCTCGATCTCTTCGGGGTGAACCTTCAGCCCACCGATATTGATGATGCCGCCGCGGCGTCCGACGAAATAGTAGCGGTCGCCGCGCAATTCGACGATATCGCCGCTATCGACATACCCGTCTGCGTCGGTGAGCGCAGCCGCGTCGCGGCCGATATAGGCGTGCGCCGTGCGCGTCGAACGGATACGTAGCGAGCCGTCGACGACCTTCATTTCGACGCCGTTGCGGTTGCCGAGATAGTCCGCCGGAAAGCCTTCCAGTCCGTCATTGACGGCAAAGCCGACGCCGGCCTCGGTTGATGCATAGGCATGGCCGACGGAGGAATTCGGGAACGCCGCTTTCAGGCCGTCCAGCACCGCCTGGTCGGCGATCTCGCCGGAGAGGCGGACATAGCGCGGCGCGAACTGCGCGGCCGAGCCGCTCATCAACAGCTTGCGCCAGTGCGAGGGCGTGCCGGAGATGTGGGAGACGCCCCGCGCGTTCAGCCGCGTGACCTGATCGGCGAGCGCCTCATGCGGATCGGACAGCACCATCGAGCCGCCCGAGAGGACGGCGCGGAGGAATATCTGCAGGCCGCCATAGCGGCGGATGTCGTAGAACGTCGCCCATACCGGCGCGGGTCCGCGCGCCGGGCCTTCGGCGACGATGGCGCCGGTGAGTGCTTTCAGCGTATGGCCGACGATTTTCGGCACGCCCGACGTGCCCGAGGTGAGCATCAGCCATTCCGTGGCGCGTTCGGTCCTGGCCGGCGCTGTGGCTTGAAGCGGCAGTTGTGCGGTGACGACCAGCGGCACGCCAGTCTCGGCCCAGCGATCGGGCTCGTCGGTGACAACGGCATCGATCCCGGCATCCGCCATCAGCGCGTCGAGATGCGCCGGGTTGAGATCCGGCGGGCACAGCAGCATGCGGCGGGCAATACCGTCGAGCTCGATCATGGCAAGACCCGATCGGAGCTGGTCGGACAATTTCAGCAGCACCGCGCGGCCGGACAGCTCGCCCAGGCGGCCACCCAGGACCGTCTGCGACAGGATATCCGTCAACGACACGACATCGTGCGCGTCCGACAGCGTGCGGCCGGTCAGCTCCGCGCCGAGATGGTCGCGGAGCGCAAAGATCTCACGCGGGGACATTTTCGTAGGCCCGCACGAAATCGCCCACGGTGGCGGGGAACGCTGCGTCCTCGGAAATGGTGAAAGGGTCGACGCCGGTCTCGTCCTCGAGGCGCGCCACCAGGATGGCGAAGGCGAGCGAGTCGAAGCCCGTCTCGTGCAGGGACAGCTCGTCCGAGAGTGCGGGAAGCGCGACGTGCTGCTCTTTGGCGATCTGCTGGATCGCTTCAATGACCTTAGACCGTACCGACATGGCTGGCTCGCTTCTGTTGTCGTTCGTGTTGCGGCGGTTCTTGATGACCGCCTCCCTTGCCCGTTTGTTTACCCGACAGAAGTAAATGGCTTCTTGGACAATTCGGATAAAATTGGACCTATCTGGCGGATTTTCGCGCGGCTAGAGCCGGATCGTACCCTGGTTGATTTGCGCATACGTCTCCGCGTCCAGCGCGACATAGGCGCCGGTCTTCGGGTCCAGCATGAACAGCGGATCGGAGACCGCGCCGGGATCAAATCCCTCGCGCGCGAGCTCGCCCTTCTTCTGCTTGAACGTCTCGGTCGCATCGAGCTCGCGCGAGATGCGTATGAAGACGGGATGAGCATAGGCGGGCAGGCGCTGTGCGAGATGGGCGGGCAGTGCCTCGACGGCGAAGCCTTCGTTCACCACGATCGCACTCATGCCGGCGCGGCCGTCGGTGCCGGGAATGCCGACGCCGTAGGTGGTGGCGTCGATCACGCCGGTGAAATCGCGCATGGCGTCGTTGACCTCCGAAGTCGCGACGTTCTCGCCCTTCCAGCGAAAGGTGTCGCCGATGCGGTCGACGAAGTGGAAGAAGCCCTTCTCGTCGAGCCGCATCAGGTCGCCGGTGCGGAACCAGGAATCGCCCTTGGCAAAGACATCGCGCAGGATCTTCTTCTCGGTCTCGCTCGCCTCGGTGTAGCCCTCGAAGCGACCGCCGCCCTCATCCGCAGTGCCGATGCGGCCTATGGCTTCGCCGGCCTCGCCGCGCGCGCAGGGGATACAAAACCCCTCCGCATTGCGCAGCGGGGCGCCGTTATCGGGCTCGAGCTTGACGAGACCGGCAGGGAAACGATGCGCAAGCAACGGCGGAACGCGGCCGATCGCGCCGGGCTGGCCCTCGACGTTGAACAGCGAGAAATTGCCTTCCGTCGCCGCGTAGAATTCGAGGATGCGCGGAATGGCGAAACGCGCCTGAAAATCGTCCCAGATGTCACCGCGTAGGCCGTTGCCGCAGACGAGCCGCAGGCGATGCCGGTTCTCGTATTCCGACGGCGGCGCCTTGAGCAGATAGCGGCAGAGCTCGCCGATATACTGGAACAGCGTACAGTCGTGGCGCACGATGTCGGGCCAGAAATTCGAGGCTGAGAATTTATCCGCGATCACCACCGAGCCCCCGGCAGCGAGCATGCTGCATGGTGCCACGATGCCGCCAACCGAGTGGAACAGCGGCAGGCAATCGTAGAGCCGGTCCTGCGGCGTCGCGCCGGTGAGGCCGGCGAACCAAAAGCCCCAATTGAGGATGCGGCGATGGCTGATGCTTGCGGCTTTCGGCAGGCCGGTGGTCCCGGACGTGTAGATCAGCAGGGCCCGGTCGTCGATGGTGACGTCACCACGCTCGTCCGGCGAAAGCGGCCGGTCATCGAGGGCGTCGAGCGCGACATCGATCGGACGCTCGCTGCGGGCATCGCCGTGGGTCCAGACCTTTGCTTCCGTCTTCAAGTGCGGCAACGGCCCGGCCAGCTCCGCTGCAAGCTCATGCGCAACAATGATGTGAGCGGGCTTTGCGACTCCGACGCAATGCGCGAGCGAGTGCCCGACGAGCTTGGTGTTGATCAGCGCGACCACGCCGCCGACGCGGCTGATGCCGAGCCAGGCCGCGACATAATCGATGCCGTTCGGCATGATCAGCGCGACAGTGCCGCCCTTGGCCACACCGGCCGAGCGCGCCCAGCGCGCATAACGATTGATGCGTTTCGAAAGTCCCTCATAGTCGAGGCTCGCGTCATCGGTGGTCAGCGCAACGCGATTGGGCTGGCGCTGCGCCCAATCGTCGACGACATCGGCGAACAGCCGGCCCGGCAACGTCTCGATCCGTGCGGTGAGCTCGATCGCCTTCAGCCAGATTTTCGAAGCCGAAGGTGCGCGCGCGGCTTTCGGTTGCTCGATGACGCCGGTTGTCATGCCGTTCATTCTTTCGGAACGTGTCTGCGGGTTTCCGGCAGCTTAGCTCGCACGCCCTGCCCAGATGTTAAGAGACAAGGTAAAACCGGGTTAGTGCACGATTAACTCTAGTGATCCTTTACCAAACCGGAGGCGATCGAGGTGCGCCGCCTGGCAGTTCTTGCAATAGCAAAGCCAGTTGTCGGGGCGTGAGGCTAGGCGGCTCCGGGCAAACGGGTTAGTCTTTTTGACCCTGCATTGTCCCGGTTGCGAAAGGGAGACGACCTGTGGCTCTCGGCTCGTCTGAATTTCCCGTCCAGGCCGCGCCGTTCGAGCAGCCGCTGACCAATTTTGCCAATGGCCTGAGGCGCGGACAGGTCAAGGTGGTCGCGATCGGCTCGTCGACCACGGCGGGCGAAGGAGGCATCGCGCCCTATCCGCAACGATTGCTGGCGGACCTTCGGAGCATATTTCCGAAGCCCGGGATCGATGTCATCAACCGGGGCGTCGGCGGCGAAGAGGCTCCCAAGGAGCTTTTGCGGTTCAAGCACGACGTCTTCGACCAGAAGCCGGATCTCGTGATCTGGCAGGTCGGCACCAATGCGGTGTGGCAATCGGCCGATCAGAATCCACCGACCTTTGACGAGACCAGGAGGGCCATCGCTGACGGCGTCGATCAGCTGCTTGTGGACGGAGGGATCGACGTCATCCTAATGGATCTGCAATATGTGCCGGCGGTGCTGACGCCGGCCAAGGCCGACAAGGCGAACGCGATGGTCGCAGCGATCAGCGAGATCGCGCATGCAAAGCGGGTCAACGTCTTTCGCCGCTTCGCGCTGATGAAGGGCTGGCACGACGTTGCAAGAATTTCGTTCGACCGCATGGTCGACCCGGGCGACGACAGCAGGCTGCACGCAAGCGACTGGACCACGGACAAGATGACCTGGCAGTTGACCGACGCGATCGTCACCGCGGCCAACGAGGCGCCCCACGGCAGCTAGCCCTGCATACTCCGTCTGATTGACGGCCGAACGGGCGGTGAGCCCTAGCCGCCTCGCTGATGGCGCAAGCGCTGCGGCGGTGCGTTGAACGGATAATACGGATTGAGATCGCAGCTGGCGGAGCGGCCGGAAGCCGTAGCTCGGCACTGCGGCACTGAGGTGAAGGAGCAATCGTACCACTCCCCGCCACCGCCGTTTGCACCGGAATAGACGTGCATGCAGACGGGATAGCGCGGATCGAAGGTCTGTGCATGCGACGGCGCGGCCGTGAGCAGGGCACCGACGGTCATGATCAGGCCGAACAAGCGATGCATGAAAATTCCCCCTGAAGGCCGTTGCGGATCGCTAGTGCACGTTCTTGTGGCGCCGGCGCGGCGGCGGCGGGGGTTGGTCGAACGCATAGTAGGGATTGACGTCGCAGCTTGCCGAGCGGCCCGAGGCCGTGGCGCGGCACTGCGGCAGCGAGGTGAAGGAGCAATCGAAATAATCGCCACCGCCCCCGCCAAAACTACCGGGCGTATAGACGTGCATGCACACCGGGTAACGCGGATCGTAGGTCTGGGCGCTGGCATCTGCCGCCACGAACAGCGTGGCAATTGCGGTCAGGGTCAGGATCGGCAAACGCATGGAGAAATCCTCGAATCTGTCATGTCGGCCATGTCGGCGGCCCGGATGCCGGCCACCTCGTATGGCATAACACCATGGCAGAGGCGACCGTTCCTGCGCGCAGATGACGGCAAGGTGAGTGCGGTGCACTGCGCCCGCTACGCGCCGAGCCCTTGCAACACCAGCCGGTTCAACCTTGCCGCAAACGCCGCAGGGTCCTCCGGCAGCTCGCCGTCTAGGATCTGCGCCTGTTCGAGCAGGAGCAGGCTGAGATCGTCAACCATCTTGGAGCCGGCCTGAGCCTTCGTGATCGCCGTCACCAGCGGATGGCGCAGGTTGATCTCAAGGATCGGCTTGGTGCGCATGCCACGGTTCTGCTGAGATAGGATGCGCTCGAGCTCGCGGCTCGGGCCCTGGCTGTCGGCGACGAGGCAGGAAGCGGAGCTGGTAAGACGCGTCGAGGCCTTGACGTCGCTGACGCGCTCGCCCAGCGCGGCCTTGATCACCGCAATGGTGGCGGCCTCGTCGGCGAGCGGCTCGTCCTTTTTCGCCTCGTCGGCCTCGTCGACGCGCGGGATCAGGTCGAGATTGAGATCGCCTTGGCTCAGCGACTTCAGCGGCTTGCCGTCAAACTCCGAGGGCATCGAGGTCCAGAAGGCGTCGACGGGATCGGACAGCAGCAGAACTTCGATGCCGCGCGCAGTCGCCGCCTCGAGCCGGGGGTTCGACTTCAGCCGGTCGATGCTGTCGCCGACGAGATAATAGATCTCGGTCTGGTTCGGCTTGAAACCGGCGACGACGTCCTTGAGCGAGCGCTTCTCGCCCGAGGTCGTGGTGAAACGCGACAGCGCGAGCAGCTTTTCTCGGCGTTCGAAATCCTCGTAGATGCCTTCCTTCAGCACCGCGCCGAAGGCCTCCCAGATCTTCGCGAAGTTCTCCGGATCCTTCTCCGCCAGGCTTTCGAGCTCGGACAGCACGCGGGTCGCCACGGCCTTGCGGATCTGCGCGAGCTGCGGATTGTTCTGAAGCATCTCGCGGGAAATGTTGAGCGGGAGATCCTCGCTGTCGACGACGCCGCGGATGAAGCGGAGATAGCCCGGCAGCAGATCGGCATCGTCAGTGATGAACACGCGGCGGACATAGAGCTTGACGCGCCCCTTGCGGTTCGGTTCGAACAGGTCGAACGGCTTCGTCGAGGGCGCGAACAGCAGCACGGCGTAGGAGTAACGTCCCTCCGCGCGATAATGCAGCGTCATCGCGGGATCGTCGAAGGCGGAGGCGATCTGCTGATAGGCCTTCTTGTAGTCTTCCGGCGTGAGCTCGGATTTCGAGCGCTGCCACAGCGCGCTCGCAGAATTGATCTGACGCGGTTCGCCCCCTTCAGGCACGAGCTCGATGGGGAAGAGGATGTTGTCGGAATAAGCGCCGACGATACGTTCGATCTCGTAAGCTTCGAGATATTTCTTCGCATCGTCCTTGAGATGCAGGACGATCTCGGTGCCGCGCTGCACGCGGCCCGCATCCTCCTCGCTGGCACGCGCGATCTCGAAGCCCGAGCCGCCCGAGGACGTCCAGGTCCAGACGTCGCTCTCGCCGGCGCGGCGGCTCACCACGACGATCTTGTCGGCTACCATGAAGGCGGAATAGAAGCCGACGCCGAACTGGCCGATCAGGCCGAGACCATCCTTGGCCTCCTTGAGCTTCGATACGAAGGCCTTGGTGCCCGAGCGGGCGATGGTGCCGAGGTGGTCGATCAGCTCCTGCCGCTCCATGCCAATGCCATTGTCGGCGATCGCAAGCGTTCCGGCCGTCTTGTTCGGAATGATCCGGATCTTGAGCGCGTCGCCTTCGCCCAGCAGCGCCGGATTCGCGATGGCCTCATAGCGCAGCTTGTCGCAGGCGTCAGAGGCATTGGAGACGAGCTCGCGCAGGAAGATATCGGTCTCGGAATAGACGGAATGCACCATCAGGTGCAGAAGCTCGGAAACCTCGGCCTGGAAGGGCTGCGTATGCACAGCCGTGTCTGACGTCGTCATGCGTTTACCCGGTCAATCCAAAGAGGAAGAAACCCGGGATATAACGCGAGGGGGCAGGGGATCAAGTAGACGTCAGCAATCGCCCTCCGGGCGGAGGGCGACTTGTCCGTGGCCAAAGCCGATCAAGTCACACAGCGGCCGGGTTGGAGCAGCTTTGCGACCTCGGTCAGGGAGCTGACCATCGGCTCGCAGGCGATCGTCGGCTTTTTGCGGCTCTGCTTCTGGTCCGGGAGCAACACCGGCGGCTTGGCGTTGCCGGTCTCGATCACCGCGGGGACCCGCAGCAGCACCGACGTGTCGGCCAGATCGTTCAGCCGCATCGACACGGTGCGGGTCGGAACCTCAGCCTGCTTGATGTCGGCCAGCCGGTCCGCTTTGCTGGAGCGATTGACGTTATGGCCCGGCTTGTCAGCGACCGCCTGCCAGCGGTCGGCCGGATCATGGCCGGAGGCCAGCTGCACGGCGCCGACCTGGACGGCGCCAAGCGTCGCGGCGATCGCGACGGCGCCTAAAAATACCTTTTGAATCTGTGACATGGCTGTCGGTCCCTCGCCCCATGGCGATCGCGGGAACAACGCGAGGAGAGGACCCAGAGTTCTCAGGCGTTAAGATCACTTAACCGTGTGCGAAAAGGCAGGGTGCGAAAAGGATGGCCCCACGAAAAATTTTGCAACCCCCTGGAACGACTTTCAGGGACGGGAGTCGTATCAACAGCCGGCTATTCCCCCCTGCCCCATAAGCCGGCGACGTAGGGCGCGACTGTGGTGATGCCAGTCGCGCCTTACTTTTGTCTGGCGTTCAGTTCGCCTTCCCCGCAAGCCACTCCCGCCCCTCCGCATAGAGCTTCTCAACCTCGGGCCCGGTGAGGCCTGGCATGTCGCGCTTGACCTTGTAGCCGATCAGCTCCTGCATGTAGGCGAGGTGGCGGTAGCCTTCGGGCAGCGCGGCAAGGGCTTTCTGGTCGAGCTGAAGCGTCGCGGAGGGATCAACCGGGTCGATCCGGTCCTTCTCGTAGATCGGCTGGCGGCGGACGATGCCCCATTTTCCCTGCCGCTTCTCCAGGAAATCGTAGAAGCGCCCGGTGCAGACGACGTCGCAGGGCACGTCGTGCACCGGTGCGCGCTGCGAGATGGTCATCTTGGTCTGCGCGATGGCGCGCGCCCCCTCGAGATCGATGCTGCAGCCACCGAGGAAATGCAGGATGCGCACGCCCTTGGCGAACCCCTCCTGGCTGACCCGCATGAAATCCCGCGCCGGCCCCTGAAACCAGGTGGCGGACATCCAGCCTTCCTCGTGCCAGACGGTGGCAAAGCGCTCCCAATCGCCGGCATCGCGCCACACCGCCCAGTTCTCGACGACGTCGCGGATGGCGAGGCGATCGAGGAGTTGCTGGTCCATGAACACGTCTCCGATGGCACCGCGGCTGCAACGGCCGCTGCGCGAGGTATGAGCGGCGAATTCGATGGCCGTCAAGCGTGACAACCGGATCAACAAAAATCCGGCGCACCTTGCGGCACGCCGGATCGGATTTCGTCAAAATGCCGGGCGCTGGCGCCTTCGTTACGCCGCCGGTACCTTCGGCGCGCGGTTGCGGGAGTTGCGCTGGAAGAACAGCGCCTGGCTCGCCACCGCCGACACCATCGCCGGCTGGAACGGTTTCGAGATCAGGAAGGCCGGCTCCGGTCGCTCGCCGGTGAGGAAGCGCTCGGGGTATGCGGTGATGAACACCACCGGCACCTCGAAGGTGCGGAGCAGCTCGTTGACGGCGTCGAGGCCCGACGAGCCGTCGGCGAGCTGGATGTCGGCGAGGATCAGGCCCGGTCGCTTGTTCTTTGCCAGCGCGACCGCATCGGCGTGGGTGCGGGCGACGCCGACGACATTGTGGCCGAGGTTCTTCACCAGGCTCTCGAGATCCATGGCGATGAAGGTCTCATCCTCGATGATCAGCACGTCGGTGGCGATCTCGGCTGCCATCTCACGCCCTGCGGCATCCGCAAGCCGGCGCGTCTCACCGACGTCGGTGCCGAGAATGTAGCCGACCTCTTCTTCCGAAAATCCCTCGAGCGAGAGCAGCAGGAAGGCTTGCCGCGGCAAGGGCGTGATGTTGGACAGCCGCCGCTCCGGCGGCATCGGCAGGTTCGTCACCTCGGAATCGTCGTTGACGGAAACGGAATTCCAGATTTGGGTGAACAGCCGGAACAGGCCGGCGCGCGGCCCGTGGCTCTCGTCGAGCACCGACGGATCTCCCAGCATGGCTTCCAACATGGCTGCGACATAGGCGTCACCGGAGGACTGGCTGCCGGTCAGGGCGCGTGCGTACCGGCGCAACAACGGCAAGTGTTCAGCAACAAGCTGTGAACGGGACATCCCCACTCCATATCATCATCGGGCCGACCTTGACGTGCAGGCGTTAGGCGGGGGGCCCGGGTTCCCCTGCTGGGCTGATTACGCCTCAGCCTGAGAAAAGTTCCGCATGGGGGCGGAACTTTTTCTCGCAGCTCGCATTGAGCCTATCCAGGGAACGGCTCCCGGTTGAGAGAACTTCTCGATTTTACAGTTACTTAACTCGGGGAAACGTGGAACAGGTCATGAAAGATCTCAAGTCTCAAGCCAGCAAAAGCACGACCCCCGGCAAGGGGGGGCTCACTCCGGAGATCCAGTCCCGGATCGGGCACCAGCTGCGCGCCATGTACGACGACGTGGTGCGGCAGGGGGTTCCGGACCGGTTCGCGGAACTGATCAAGAAACTTGATGCGCCGGGAGCGACCCCCCAAGTGGAAAATGGTGGCGGCTCTAACGACAACAATGGGAGGGATTGATGCCTCTCACGGATTCCCTGCGTAACGACATCCTGGCGGCCGTGCCCAGTCTGCGCGCGTTTGCCATCTCGCTCAGCGGCAATGCGGACCGCGCCGACGATCTGGTCCAGGAGACGCTGTTGCGGGCGCTCGCCAACATCGACTCGTTCCAGCCCGGCTCCAATCTGCCGGCATGGCTGTTCACGATCCTGCGCAACCTGTTCCGCTCCGACTATCGCAAGCGGCGGCGGGAAGTCGAGGATGCCGAAGGCAATTATGCTAAGACGCTGAAGACGCAGCCCTCGCAGAACGCCCATCTTGAGTTCGAGGAATTCCGCACGGCGCTCGACAAGCTTCCGCAGGACCAGCGTGAAGCGCTGATCCTCGTCGGCGCCTCCGGCTTCTCCTATGAGGACGCGGCTTCGATCTGCGGCTGCGCAGTCGGCACGATCAAGAGCCGCGTCAACCGTGCGCGCTCCAAGCTCGCGGCGCTGCTCTATGTCGACGGCGCCGAGGATTTCGGGCCCGACGAGACCATTCGCGCCGTGATCGGCGGCAGCGGCGGCTGACGGCCGGCGTCAATCGAACTGAGACCGCGATGAAGGCGGCCGCATCCGCGGCCGTCTTTTCGCGCGAACGGGATCACGTCCAATACGGAGCGTGCATCGCCTCGATCACTCGTCCACGAAGGTCACGGTCTCGGCCAGGCTCGCACGCGACGTCCGGTAGCTGTTGACCTTGTGGGCATTGTCGGCATAGCCGAACGAGATACCGCAAACGATGCGGCGATCATCAGGCAAATTGAAATGGCGGCGGATCAGGCCGGAGTGGCGCGCGAGCGCCGCCTGCGGAATTGTGCCGAGCCCGAGCGCCTGCGCGGCCAGCATGAAGTTCGAGACATAGGCGCCGCAATCGATCGCACCGTAGATGCCGAGCGGCTCGTCGGTATGGATGACGGCCACATGCGGCGCGCCGAAGAAATTGTAGTTCTCCAGCGCCTGCTTGGCATAGGCCATCTTGTCTCCGCGCGCGATGCCGAGCGTGTTGTAGAGCTGAAAACCGCTCTCGCGGCGGCGTTCGAGATAGGCGCCGAGATATTCGCGCGGCGGCGTGAAATCATAGTCGTCCCCGAGCCCGCCCGAAGCCTCCTTGTAGATCAGCTTGCGGAAACGCTCCTTGGCCTCGCCGCTGGCGATGACGACCTGCCAGGGCTGGCTGTTGCACCAGGACGCCGTGCGCTGCGCGGTGGTCAGCACGTGCTCGATCGTCGCGCGATCGACTTCCTTGGCCAGGAAGGCGCGCACCGAGTAGCGCTCGTTGAGCAGCTCTTCGAGCACGCCGATGCGGTTGTTATGATTGACTGCAGCGTCCATTGCTTAAGCTCGCTTTCGTGCCCCGGACGCGACGCAGCACGAAGTGATGCGGCGCTGAGGCGGGGCCCATTGTGGCCTGTCTGTTACGGCTCCTGGGTCCCGGCTCGCGCTTCGCGCGTCCGGGACACGAGATGTCAACGCCCCTTGGTCGGAATCTTGTTGTACGGCACGTCCTTGTCCACGCGGATGTCGCCCGGCAATCCCAGCACGCGCTCGGCGATGATGTTGCGCAAGATCTCGTCGGTGCCGCCCGCGATGCGCATCGAAGGCGAGGACAGCAGCATCTGCTGGAACTGGCCCTGCACGGTCTCCTCGTCCGTGCCGGTGAGAACGCCGGCCGCGCCCTGGAGGTCCATGGCATAGGTCGCGATGTCCTGTAGCATCATGCCGGAGACGAGCTTGCCGATCGAATTTTCCGGTCCCGGCCGCTCGCCCTTGGACAGCGCCGAGATCGCGCGGTAGCTGGTGTATTTCAGCCCGCTCGACTTCACCGCCCAGCTCGCGAGTTTTGAGCGCACGGCGGGATCGTCGATGGCGAGGCCATCCTCCAGCATCAGGTTGGAGCAGAACTCGAACATCTCCGGGACGCCGGTCGCAAGCCGCGAGCCGATCGACATGCGCTCGTTCATCAGCGTGGTCAGCGACACGCTCCAGCCCTCGCCGATGGCGCCAAGACGCTGGCTGTCGGGAATGACGACGTCGGTGAAATAGACCTCGTTGAACTCCTGCATGCCGTTGGCCTGCTTGATCGGGCGCACCTCGACGCCGGGGCTCTTCATGTCCAGGAAGAACATGGTGAGACCTTTGTGCTTGGGCACATTGGGATCGGTGCGCGCGATCAAAAGTCCGTAGTCGGAATAGTGCGCACCCGAGGTCCAGATCTTCTGGCCGTTGACGACCCAATTGTCGCCCTTCTTCTCCGCGCGCGTGCGCAAGCCCGCGACGTCAGAGCCCGCTGATGGCTCGGAGAACAGCTGGCACCAGATCTCCTCGCCCGCGGCCAGCTTCGGCAAATGGCGCCGCTTGGCCTCCTCGCTGCCAAAAGCCATCACGGTTGGCCCGCACATGCCCTCGCCGATCTGGAACGGCTGCGTCAGCTTGCCATAGACGCCTTCCTCCTGCTGCCAGATCACGCGCTCGATCGGCGTCGCACCGCGGCCGCCATATTCCTTGGGCCAATGCAGGCAGGCCCAATTGCCTTCGGCCTTCTTCTTCTGCCAGGCCTTGCCGACATCGACGATGTCGTGGTTGGCCAGCCGGATGCGGCCGAGCGAGGATTTTGACAGCTCAGCCAAAAACTCCTTCGGCGCGTTGGCCTCGACCCATTTGCGCGCGGTCTCGCGCAAGGCGGCTTCCTGCGGGGTGTCGTCGAAATTCATGGCGGACCTCTTCGTTCTTGCTCTGTCTTAGTCCCTCATGGTGAGTGGCGCGCAGCGCCGTCTCCACCCACGAGGCCCCAGTTGGGCCTGCATCCTTCGAGACGCCGCGCTCCGCGGCTCCTCAGGATGAGGATCATCAGCCTCTTCCCTTCGTCAGGATCCTGTTGAACGGCACGTCCTTGTCGACACGGATGTCGCCGGGCAGGCCCAGCACCCGCTCGGCGATGATGTTGCGCATGATCTCGTCAGTGCCGCCTTCGACACGGGTTCCCGGCGCGCGCAGCAGCATCGCCTGGAAGCGGCCGGCGAGTTCGGAATCTTCGGCACCGCTGATCACACCGGCAGCGCCTTGCAGATCCAGCGCATAGGTCGCGACATCCTGGATCATGGAGCCCGCGACCAGCTTGCCAATGGAGTTCTCCGGTCCCGGACGCTCGCCCTTCGACAGCGCCGAGATCGCGCGCATGCTGGTGTATTTCAGTCCGCTCGCTTTCGCCGCCCAGCTCGCCAGCTTCGCGCGCACCGCGCGGTCCTCGATTGCCGGGCCATCGTCCAGCATCAGGCTGGAGCAATATTCGAACAGCTCGGGGAAGCCGGTCGAGACGGCCGCGCCGATCGCGCTGCGCTCGTTCATCAGCGTGGTCAGCGAGACGTTCCAGCCGTCACCGACCTCGCCGAGGCGCTGGTGATCGGGAATGCGGACGTTGGTGAAATAGACTTCGTTGAAGTCGGAAGCGCCGCTCGCCTGCTTGATCGGCCGCACCTCGACGCCAGGGCTCTTCATGTCCAGGAAGAACATGGTAAGGCCCTTGTGCTTGGGCACGGTCGGATCTGTGCGGGTGAGCAGAATGCCGTAATCGGAATAGTGCGCGCCCGACGTCCAGATCTTCTGGCCGTTGATCACCCAGTCATCGCCATCCTTCTCGGCGCGCGTGCGTAGGCCCGCAACGTCGGAGCCGCCGGCGGGCTCGGAGAACAGCTGGCACCAGACCTTTTCGCCGGAGGCGAGTGGCGGCAAATAGGCGCGCTTATGCTCCTCGCGCGCGAACGCCATCATGGTCGGCCCGCACATGCCGTGGCCGATGATGAACATGCGGGATAGCTGGCCGAACGGCCCTTCTTCCTGCTGCCAGATCACACGTTCGATCGGCGACGAACCGCGGCCACCATACTCCTTCGGCCAATGCAGGCAGGCCCAGCCGGCATCTGCCTTCTTCTTCTGCCAGGCCTTTGCCACTTCCAGAATGTTGGCGTTCTTCAATTGCGTGCGGCCGAGCGAGGACTTGCGAAGCTCCTCCTCGTACTGCTTGGGCGCATTTGCCGCGATCCAGGCGCGAGCCGTGGCGCGAAATTCGGCTTCTTGCAGAGTGTCGTCGAAGTTCATGACGTTGCCTTTCGCCTACGCCGCGTTCTTCTTGCGCATGCGGTCGATCAACTGGTCTTCCCAATAGGACAGGCTGCCGAGCCCGAGCGCCATCGCGTTGGCGCGGCGGTAGTACATGTGGCAGTCGAACTCCCAGGTGAAACCCATGCCGCCGTGAACCTGGATGTTGTTCTTGGCGCAGTGCTGGAACGCCTGCGTCGCGCTGATGCGGGCCGCGGCGGCGGCTTCCGGCAGCTCCGCGGCGTTGGTCGAGAGCGCCCAGGCGCCGTAATAGCTGTTGGAACGCGCCAGCGTCGCCGACACGTACATGTCCGCCAGCATGTGCTTGACGGCCTGGAACGAGCCGATCTGTCGCCCGAAGGCGATGCGGTCGAGCGCGTAGTCGCGGCCCATCTCCAGCGCGCGGTCGGAGCCGCCCACCTGCTCGAATGCGCAGAGCACCGCGGCGCGATCGAGCACTTGAGTCAAGATGCTCCAGCCTTCGCCGGCCGCGCCCAGCGGCTCGGCCTTGCAATCCCTGAAAGTGATCTCGGCCTGTCCGCGGGTCGGATCGAGATTGGTCAGGCTTTTCACCTCGACTCCGCCGGCCCTGAGATCGACAATGAACAAGGAGATGTCGCCGTCGCGCCCGCTCGATCCCGTGCGTGCCGCGACCACCGCGAAGTCCGCGATCGCGCCATCGGCGACCGGCTTCTTGACACCGTTGAGCATGCCATTCGCAGCCGTCAGCTTGATGGTCTTCGGTGACGGATTGCCTTTTCCCTCGAACAGCGCCAGCGTTCCGATCGCCTCGCCCGAGGCAATCGCCAGCAACCATTTCTTCTTCTGCGCGTCACTGCCGGCGATCAGCAGCGCCTCGGCAGCCAGATAGACGGTGGAGGAAAACGGCACCGGCGCGTTCGCCCGGCCCATTTCTTCGGCGATCACGCAAAGTTCGAGATGACCGGCGCCCGCGCCGCCGAATTCCTCCGGGATTGCGACACCGAGAAAACCCATCTCGGCGAGGCCTTTCCACAGGTCCTTGTCGTACGGCGCCTTGCCGTCGAGAACTGCGCGCACCGCCTTCGGTGGGCACTTCTCGGTGAGGAATTTGCGCGCCTGGTCGCGGAGCTGCTTCTGGTCGTCGGAGAAATCGAAGTTCATGGCGCGTACCCGTGTTGATGATGTCGATTACTTGAGAATGATGACGTCCCGATCAGGATTCTCCGCATAAAGGCGCTCCACCAGCCCGGCGCGGCGCTCCAGGCCGGCGCGCTGGTTGATGTAACCCTTGTCGGTGAGCTCGTTACCGTCGATCGATGGCGGTTCCGCCATCAGCATGGCGCGCGCGATGATACGGCTGCTGGCGCCTTCGCACTCCTTGTTGTGAGCTTCCAGCCCGCGCCTGAAGCAAGCGATCACCTCGGGATGCTTCACTGCATCCTCGAAGCTGAGATCGGGATTGCCGACGAGCTGGCGGCAGGCATGCAGGTTCGGCCACGCCAGCAGGCCGATGAAGGCACGATCCTGCCCCGCGACCAGCGCGTCATGCACGACGGGCGTCGCGGCGGCGATCGCATCCGTACGGAGCGAACCGACATGGACGAAGGTGCCGGTGGTCAGCTTGAAATCCTCGACGACGCGCCCGGCAAAGATGATGCCCTTCACCGGATCGGTGTCGTCGACGAAGATTCCGGCGTCGCCGATGCAATAAAAACCTTCCTCGTCGAACATTTTTTTCGTCAGGTCAGGCTGGCCGAAATAACCCGGGGTGACGTTGACGCCGCGCAGACGCAGCTCGTATTTCGAGCCGCAGGGCACCATCTTCAACTCGACGCCGGGGAACGGCAGGCCGATCAGGCCGACGCGTTCGGTGTCCCAATAGGTACCGGTCGATGTCGGCGCGGTCTCGGTCGAGCCCCACCCGGTGTAGAACACGATGCGCTCACCGGTGGTCTTCACGGCGAGGGCCTGCATGCGGTCGTAGAGATCATCCGGCAGTCGCGCGCCGCCATAAGCCATGATCGAGAGGTTCTTGAAGAAGGATCGGCACAGCGCGTCGTCCTTTTCCATGGCGGCGGCGAGCGCGGCATAGCCCGCGGGGACGTTGGCGTAATAGGTCGGCGAGATCTCGCGCAGATTGCGCAGCGTCTCATCGAACTGGCCCGGCATCGGCCGGCCGTCATCGATATAGAGCGTGCCGCCATCGACCAGGATCGGATGGAACGCCGCATTGCCGCCCATGGTGTGGTTCCAGGGCATCCAGTCCAGCATGGTCGAGATCGGACCGCCGGGATCGCGCGGCCGTACCTGCATCATCATCGCCGCATTGGCGCACATCATCGCTTGCGTGTTGATGACGGCCTTGGGCATGCCGGTCGAACCTGACGTGAACAGCAGTTTGCCGACGGTCTCAGGCGTGATCTTCGCGATCGACGCTTCGACATCGGCGGTCACGGCTGTCGCCGCGAGCTCGGCGAAGCTGACGCTCTCGATACCCTCGCAGGGCCGCGAGACGTGAACGACGGTGACGCCGGTGAGATCGAGCGCTTTCAGCGCCTTCTCGAAGGTTGGGCCGTCCTGCACCATCACCACGCCGGGCTTGATGAGGTCGAACAGGTATTTCAGCTTGACGTGATCATGGCTCATCAATGAGTAGGCCGGCGAGACCGGCGCGGCAGGGACGCGCGCCTGCATCGCGGCCTGCGTCATCAACGCGTGCTCGATCGAATTGCCGGAGAGGATCGCGACCGGGCGGCCATCGAGCGCGAGATTGAGCAGGCCCTGCGTCAGCGCATCCACGGTGCGCTTGGCTTCGCCATAGGACAATTTGCGCCATTCGCGGTTCGGGCCACCGCGCTGGGCAAGCCAGATCCGCTCTGGCGCTTCCTTCGCCCATTTTGCCAGCGAAGCCGGAATATGCTTCTCGTAGGTCTGCAGCGGGATGCGCGACTTCAGCACCACCGTGCCGTCGTCGCGGCGCTCGACGTCGATGTCGCGCGCAAGCCACTTGACCTTGCGAAAGGTGGGTTTCGTCATCACCGCCGCCGCGCTTCCACTCATAGTGCGTCTCCCGGAATTTCTCGTCCTTTACGGATCTTCATTGTCAGCGCCTGATATAGACAGGCTTTCGCTTCTCAAGGAAGGCCCTGATGCCTTCCGAAAATTCCTCGGAGCGGCTGCACAGGACCTGGTTGCGATCCTCCATCGCGATTACGGCTTCCAGCGATCCGGCATCGACGCTCATGTTGAGACATTCTTTGGACAGGCGTAGGCCCACGGGCGAGGCCGTGATCATCGCGTCGACATAGGGTTCGGCGGCCTCAGCGAGCTTGTCCTCGTCGACGACCTCGGAGACCAGCCCGACCGCGAGTGCGCGTTCGGCCCCGATGAAGCGTCCGGTGAGGATCAGCTCCGATGCCACGGAGACACCGACAAGGCGTGGCAGGAAATAGCTGGTGCCAATGTCGCAGCCGCCAAGGCCGAGCTTGATGAAGGCGCAGTTCATCCGCGCCGATCTCGTCGCGATGCGGATATCGGAGGCGAGCGCGAGTGCAAAGCCGCCGCCGGCGGCCGCGCCCTGTACCAGCGCGAGGATCGGCTGCGGACAGCGCCGCATCAGCATCACGATGTCGGCGATGCGTCGCTGCGAATCCAGCGACTCGGTGACATCAGGCGGCTCCTGCTGCCCGGCACGACGCTGCATTGCAGCCTTGAGGTCGAGGCCCGCACAGAAATTCTTGCCAGCGCCCTTCAGCACCACGACGCGCGTGTCGCGGTTGCGCTGGAGGCCCTGGAAGTAGACATTGAGCGCGTCGATCAGCGCAGGATCGAGCGCGTTGAGGTGTTCCGGACGATTGAGCGTCACGGTATCGACGCCGTCATTGTGCTCGATCAGCAGCGGTTGGGACATGCGCGCGACTTCCTTCATCCGCAACGATGGTGCCGATTACTGCGCCCTCTCCCCTTGTGGGAGAGGGCATGTACGTCACGCGCCGCGCATTCGCTCGGGTGAGGGGTCTGCCTCCACAGGTGAGATCGTGGAGAGAACCCCTCATCCGGCGCGCTCAGGAGCGCGCCACCTTCTCCCACAAGGAGAGAAGGAAAAAGAGCTCTACCGCGGCGCCATGCGGATCGCGCCGTCGAGGCGAATGGTTTCGCCATTGAGCATTGGGTTCTCGACGATGTGCACGGCCAGCGACCCGTATTCATTGGCGTCGCCGAGACGCGCGGGATGCGGCACCTGGGCACCGAGGCTCTTGCGGGCCTCTTCGTTCAAGCCCATCAGCAGCGGCGTCAGAAATAGCCCGGGGGCGATGGTGTTGACGCGGATCTTCTGGCTCGCGAGGTCGCGCGCGGCCGGCAGCGTGAGACCGACGACGCCGCCCTTCGACGCTGCATAGGCGATCTGGCCGATCTGGCCTTCGTAAGCCGCGACCGAAGCAGTGTTGACGATGACGCCGCGCTCTTCACCGACCGGCTCGATCGTGACCAAGCGCTCGGCGAACAGACGCAGGCAGTTGAACGTGCCGATCAAATTGACGTTGATGATGCGCGCGAACTTTTCCAGCGGGTAGACTCCATCGCGGCCGACGATGCGCTGCGAGCCGCCGATGCCGGCGCAGTTCATCAGCACGCGCGCGACGCCGTGCGCGGCTTCCGCATTGGCGATCGCCGCCTTGATCTGCTCCTCGCTGGTGACGTCGGCATGAAGCGCGATGCCCTTCACTTCGGCGGCGACCTTCTCGGCGTTTTCCTTGCTCTGGTCGATCACGCCGATCTTGGCGCCCTTGGCGGCCATGGCGCGGGCAGTCGCGGCACCAAGGCCCGACCCGCCGCCGGTGATGAGAACGGCTACGTCTTTCAACTGCATCGCTTGTACCTTTCCTCGAACCTTTTCTTGGGCGTTTCTTCTCTAGACTTCTGCGTTCTGGCCGGATCATCCGGCCGCGGCGGCTTCCTCGATATTCGTGAGAATGCCGCCGCAGATCAGCGTTTCCATGTGCTTGATATATTGCCGGCAGACGTCGTCGGTGACCGGGCCGACGCCGGTCGCGCGTGACATCGCGTGCCGGCCGAAGAACAAATGATCGCAGGCGCCGATCAGGCTGGTGTAGAACAGCACGGGATCGGTGGCGCGGAATTCGCCCTGACTGACGCCTTCGGCGAGCAGGCGGCGATGGAAATCCAGCAGCGGTGCGACGAAGAATTTCGAGACTTCGTCCGCGGAGCCCGCGACGCTCTCGTGCAGCAGATAGTGAATCAACCGGTTCATGTAGGGAAACCGGTGATAGGCGCGGATGATGCCGCCGATGTGCAGCTTCAGCTTCGCGGTCGGCGTGATCGGCTGCGCCAGCAGATATTCCAGGTTGGACAGTTCCGTTCCTGCGTCGCGCTCGAGCAGCGCCAGCAGCAGGCCGTCCTTGTTGCCGAAGTGATATTTGACCAGCGCGGCGTTGGCGCCGGACTTCTGGGCGATGTCGCTCAGGGAAATCTCGATCGAGGAGCGTTCGATCATCAGCTCGCTCGCGGCCACGAGCAATTTCTCTGCCGTGGAATTCTTTCCGCTGGGGAGCCTGTTCGGTACGCTGGTAGTCACGGAGATCCCTGATTTTGGCGGAAGAGCGGCCGCAGATAAGCCCAAGCAGCGCCTCCCCACAAGAGTTAATTGATCGATTGACTAAACAACCGGTCGCCCCTTAAATCCCGCCCCGACAACCAACCGTTCAAAATAATCCAGGGAGAAACCGACATGGCCGAGGCTTATATCGTCGCCGCTGCGCGTACCGCCGGTGGGCGCAAGGGGGGCCGCCTCGCCGGATGGCATCCGGCCGATCTCGCCGCGAAGGTGCTGGACGAGTTGGTCGACCGCACCAAGGTCGATCCCGCGCTGGTCGAGGATGTGATCATGGGCTGCGTCATGCAGGTCGGCGAGCAGTCCAACAACGTGGCGCGCAACGCCATCATGGCCTCGAAACTGCCGGAGAGCGTGCCGGGCACCTCGATCGACCGCCAATGCGGCTCGTCGCAGCAGGCGCTGCATTTTGCTGCGCAGGCCGTTATGTCGGGCGCGATGGACGTGGTGATCGCCGCCGGCGTGGAATCGATGACGCGCGTGCCGATGGGCCTGTCGTCGCAGCTTCCCGCCAAGAACGGCTTTGGCAATTACAAGAGCCCGGGTATCGAGCAGCGTTATCCCAACATCGTGTTCAGCCAGTTCACCGGCGCCGAGATGATGGCCGAGAAGTACGGCCTCTCCAAGGATGAGCTCGACGAGTACTCCTACAACAGTCATCAGCGCGCGATCGCGGCGACGCAGGCCGGCCGTTTCAAGACGGAGATCGTGCCGCTTGAGATCACCCGCGCCGACGGCTCCAAGGACACCCACCACATCGACGAGGGCATCCGCTTCGACGCCACACTCGACGGCATCAAGGGCGTCAAGCTGATCGCCGAGAATGGCAAGCTCTCCGCGGCCAGCGCCAGCCAGATCTGCGACGGCGCTTCCGGCGTGATGGTGGTGAACGAGCGTGGCCTGAAGCAGCTCGGCGTGAAGCCGCTGGCGCGCGTCCACCACATGACCATGATGGGTGGCGATCCCGTGATCATGCTCGACGCACCGCTGCACGCCACCAAGCGCGCGCTGGAGAAGGCCGGCATGGCGATCGACGACATCGACCTGTTCGAGGTCAACGAGGCCTTTGCCTCGGTGCCGACCGCGTGGCTGAAGACCACCGGCGCCGATTCGGAACGTCTCAATGTCAATGGCGGCGCCATCGCGCTCGGCCATCCGCTCGGCGGCTCCGGCACCAAGCTGATGACGACGCTGGTGCATGCCTTGCATCAGCGCGGCAAACGCTATGGCCTGCAGACCATGTGCGAAGGCGGCGGCATGGCGAATGTGACGATCGTGGAGCGGCTGTAAGCCCTCTCGTGTCCCGGACGCGCTGCAGCGTGAAACGCTGCGGCGCAGAGCCGGGACCCATGCCTCACAATGGACCCCGGATATCCGGGGAACGTTACTCCCAGCCGCGTAAACAGAGACATGACACACCCCTCCATCCACGCCCGCGCCACACCCGACAAGATCGCCTATCAAATGGCCGGGACCGGCAAGGCGATTACCTATCGCGAGCTCGACGAGCTCTCGAACCAGGGCGCGCACCTGTTCCGCTCGCTCGGGCTGAAGGCCGGCGACCACATCGCGCTGCTGATGGAGAACCGCCTCGCCTTTATGGAGATCTGCTGGGCTGCGCAACGCAGCGGGCTCTATTACACCGCGATCAGCCGCTATTTAAAGCAGGACGAGATCGACTACATCATCGCCGATTGCGGCGCCAAGGTCGTGATCACGACACCGAAATGTGCCGACCAGATCAAGACGCTGATCAAGGGTGCGCCCGGCGAGCCGGTCTTCTACATGATGGACGAGCCGCAAGCCGGCTTCCGCTCCTACGACAAGGAAGCCGCCGCACAGCCGACAACCCCGATTGCCGACGAGGTTGCCGGCTATGACATGCTGTATTCGTCGGGCACCACGGGCCGGCCCAAGGGTATCAAGAAGGCTTTCGAGGGCAAGCCGATCGACGAGCCGAACGCGTTTCTGCGCGTGCTCTGCGCCAGCATGTGCGGCATGAACGCCGAGACTATTTATCTCTCACCGGCACCGCTCTATCACGCCGCTCCCTTGCGCTTCAACATGATGGCGGTCCTGCTCGGCGGCACCTCCATCATCATGGAGCACTTTGACGCCGAAGATTTCCTGAAACTGGTCGAAAAGTACAAGGTGACCCAGGCGCAGCTGGTGCCGACCATGTTCGTGCGCATGCTGAAGCTGCCGAACGAGGTCCGTAACCGCTACGAAGTCTCGACACTGAAGGGCGCGATCCACGCCGCCGCCCCCTGCCCGGTCGAGGTCAAGGCCAAGATGATCGAATGGTGGGGGCCGATCCTGATCGAATATTACGCGGGCTCCGAAGGCAACGGCGTCACCGTCTGCAACTCGAAAGAATGGCTGGAGCACCGCGGCAGCGTCGGCCGCGCCGTGGTCGGCAAGATCAAGATTCTGGACGAGAACGACGAGGAGCTGCCGACGGGCGAGATCGGCACGGTCTATTTCGCCGATGCGCCGGTTTTCGCCTATCACAACGATCCCGAGAAGACGAAGAAGGCCTATAACGCAAAAGGCTGGTCGACGCTCGGCGACGTCGGCTATCTCGACAGGGATGGCTTTCTCTTTCTCACCGACCGCAAGTCCTACATGATCATCTCGGGCGGCGTGAACATTTACCCGCAGGAGACCGAGGACGTGCTCATCACCCACCCCGAGGTCGCCGACGTCGCCGTGTTCGGTGTGCCGAACGAGGAGATGGGCGAAGAGGTCAAGGCGGTGGTGCAGCCGCACGATCCCAAGCGCGCCGGCAAGGAGCTCGAGGCCGACCTGATCGCCTATTGCAGGAGCCGCCTCTCGACGATCAAATGCCCGCGCTCGATCGATTTCGAAGCCGAGCTGCCGCGCACGCCCACTGGGAAGCTGGTGAAGCGGCATTTGCGCGACAAATATTGGCCGATGGCGGCGGCGAAGATCTAGCCAGCGGCGTCATCGCCTCAATCAAACAAGCTCGGCGTGTGGTTCACCAGCGCGCCTTCGATCTCCAGCATCTTCAGCTTCGTCACCACGCCGCCATTCGCGGAGAAGCCGCCGGGCTTGTTGCCGGCCGCCAGCACGCGATGGCAGGGCACGACGATCGGGCACGGGTTGCGGCCGAGCGCCTGGCCCACGTCGCGCGACAGCTCGACAGCGCCGAGTTGCTTGGCGATGTCGCCATAGGTGACGGTCTTGCCCGGCGGAATGGTGCGGGCGATCGCGTAGACCCCGCGGTTGAAGTCGGGCACGCCATCGAGATCGAGCGGGATGTCGGTGAGGTCATCCGGCTCGCCCGCGAGCAGTTTTGTGATGCGGTCGATCGCCTGCTGTACTTCGGCGGTCGGCGCGGCTTCGCTGGCATCGGCATGGCGCTGGCTGATGCGGGTGCGGATCTTCTGCTCACCGCCCATCGGCAGTTGCGTGCCGTTGATGCCGCGCGGACCCCAGGCAATGGCGCAAAGGCCGATCTTGCTGTCGAAGAGGGCAAAATGCTGGTCGGTCATAACTTCGTCCTTGGCTTGCGTTCCCCTCGCATGCCCCAATGTGAACTGAGCTCAAATCTAGACTTGGAAATAGTTGCGATCCACCCGGTTTCCGGGAATCTTGCACAGGAGTTCCGCCTTCCCTGTTTGCGAGCCCAGAATGCAAAGCCTCCACGTCAACGGATACGACATGCCCTATCTCGACGTGGGCGAAGACCGAGGGCGGCCGCCGCTGGTCTGCGTGCATGGTTCGCTCAACGACTTTCGTGTCTGGGGCTGCGTGCTCGGTCCGCTGTCCCAGCGGCACCGGCTGATGGCCGTCAGCCTGCGGCACTTCTTCCCGGCGCAATGGGATGGCGTTGGCGACACCTATTCGATCGCCCAGCATGTCGACGACGTCATCGCCTTCATCGAGGAGCTCGACCTCGGCCCGGTTGATTTGATGGGCCATTCCCGCGGCGGGCACATCTGCTTCCGCGTGGCGCAGCGGCGGCCGGACCTGCTCCGGCGGCTGGTGCTGGCCGAGCCCGGCGGGGAGCTCGACGCGAGCCTCGATCCAGACTATGCCGGCGGCCCCTCGCCGTTGCTGGCGCGGTTCACGGCCTCGGCCGAGAAGATCGCGGCCGGCGACATCGACGGCGGCCTTGCAGTCTTCGTCGACACGCTGGAAGGGCCCGGCACCTGGCCGCGGCTGCCGGCCCTGGTGAAGCAGAATCTGCGTGACAACGCCTTCACGCTGATCGGCCAGGTCCGCGACAACCGCCCGCCGTTCTCGAAGGCCGACGCGGAGTCCATCAGGATGCCGACGCTGTTCATCCTGGGCGCGCGGACCAAGGGCCTGCTGCCGAAAGTGCTGCATGCGCTCGCGGCGCATGTGCCGTATTCCAGGACGGCGGTCATCCCAAACGCAACGCACCCGATGTTCGAGCAGGCGCCGCAGAAATTCTCCGAACTGGTGCTGGATTTTCTGGCGGGCTGATCATGCAGACACTTCGCGTCAATGGTTACGACATGGCCTATCTCGAAGTGGGCGAGGGGCCGCCGCTGGTCTGCGTGCACGGCACGCTCGGCGATTTCCGCACCTGGTACTCCGTGCTCGGTCCGCTGTCGAAATCGCATCGCGTGATCTCGGTCAGCCTGCGGCATTTCTTTCCCGAACATTGGGATGCCGTCGGCGACGATTACAAGATGGCCCGGCACGTCGCTGACGTGATCGCTTTCATCGAGCAGGTCGAACCCGCGCCGGTCGATCTGATGGGCCATTCGCGCGGCGGCCACATCGCCTTTCGTGTGGCGCAGTCGCGGCCCGATCTGTTGCGAAAGCTGGTGCTGGCAGAACCCGGCGGTGATCTCGATGCGAGCCTGCCGGTGCCTGCGGGCACGCCCGCGCATCCGCCGCTGGCGGCGCGCACGGCGCGCTCGGTCGAGATGATCCGCGCCGGCGACATCGAGGGCGCGCTGCAGAACTTCTACGAAGGCATCGAAGGCGACGGCTCGTGGCGGCGCGTGCCGGCGGCGGCGAAGCAGCAATTGCGCGACAACGCGATCACCTTCCTCGGCCAGATCAACGAGCAGCGCAGGCCCTACACGCTCGCGGACGCGCAGGCGATCACGACCCCGACGCTCCTGATCGGCGGCGGGGCGACGACGGGGAGCCTGTCGGTGATGTGGCGTGTGCTGGCCGAGCACATCACCGGGGCCAAGACGGCCGTGATCCCCAATGCCGGACACTGGATTTTCGAGCAGGCACCGCTGCAGTTCGGCGAGGCCGTGAACGCGTTCCTGGCGGAGTAGGCGGCCTCACATCTCTTTTCCTTGAAAACAACCCCATGCACAGTAGCCGAGCCCAGCAATATCAATGGCTTGGCGAAGCGCAAAAACGAGGTTGGACGCTCTATTGGTCCACGCTTGACGCCCTTCCCCTTCTCGCCGTATCTTCGAATACGGAATTCCGTATTCCCTCTCATGGTCACGGAGCTGCCGGCGTGATCCCTCTCGACCCGCTTCCGAACTTGATCGACCAGGTCTATGCGCGGATCCTGGAGGCGATCTCCGACCGCACGCTGCAGCCCGGTCAGCGCATCCGGCAGAACGAGCTCGCCGACAGGCTCGGCGTGTCGCGCCAGCCGGTGTCGCATGCGCTGCATCTGTTGCATCGGCAGGGGCTGGTCGCCGAGAGCGGCCGGCGCGGCTTTGAAGTCACCCAGCTCGATCCCGCACGCATTCGCCAGCTCTACGAGGTGCGCGGCGCGATCGATGCGCTGGCGGCACGGCTTGCCGGCGAACGCGCCGCAAGCGATGCGGCGGGACGCGCGCGGCTGGAGGCGGCGCTCGCCGCCGGACGTGGCATCGACGGCAAGACCACGCTCGCCGAGCTGATCGCGCTCGACGTCGCCTTTCATCGCGCGATCTATCGGCTCGCCGGCAATCCCGTGATCGAGGAGACGATTACGCCGCAATGGCCGCATATGCGCCGCTCGATGGCGACGGTGCTGTCCGAGCTCGATTATCGCAGTAGCGCCTGGGCCGAGCATGCCGACATCGCCGGACACATTCTCACGGGCGATGCGAAGGCGGCCGAACGTGCGGCGCTTGCGCATGCGCAGACGGCTGGACGGATGACCGAGGAGAGATTGAGGGCGACGGAAGAGGCGGCGGCGTAGCAGCCACCACCGCCAAAGACGTGGATGGCCGGGTCAAGCCCGGCCATGACGAGCGATAACAAAAATTAAACAGGAGGACGTCCCATGAAACTGTCCCAGGAGCAATTGGAGTTCTTCCACCGCGAGGGCTGGCTGTTCCTGCCCGAATTGTTCAGTCCGGAGGAGGTCGATCTCCTCGCGCGCGAGGCGGTCGCCATCTATGACGCGAACCGGCCGGAAGTCTGGCGCGAGAAGAGCGGCGCGCCACGTACCGCCTTTGCCGCGCATCTCTACAACGAGGCGTTCCGCATTCTGGGTGCCCATCCGCGCATGATCGACCCGGTCGAGCAATTGTTCGGCGAGCAGGTCTACATGCACCAGTTCAAGATCAACGCAAAATCCGCCTTCACCGGCGACGTCTGGCAATGGCACCAGGATTACGGCACCTGGAAGCGCGACGACGGCATGCCGGAGCCGCGCGCGATGAACATCGCGATCTTCCTCGACGAGGTGATGCCGATTAACGGTCCCCTGATGCTCGTGCCACAGAGCCAGAACGCCGGCGACCTCAAGGCCTCGCACGACCTCGCGACGACCTCCTATCCGCTGTGGACGCTGGACGAGGAGACTGTGACGCGGCTCGTCAAGCAGGGCGGCATCGTGGCGCCGACCGGCAAGCCCGGCGGCATGCTGATGTTCCACGGCAATCTCGTGCATGGCTCGGCCGGCAACATCACGCCCTACCCGCGCAAGATCGTGTACCTGACGCTGAATGCGGTTTCGAACTACATCCGAACCCCGACGCGGCCGGAATACATCGCGCATCGCGACTTCGCCCCGATCAAGACGGTGGAGGACGACGCGCTGCTGCGGCTCGCCCGTGCGCCGCGGCAGGCGGCGGAGTAAGCGTAGTCATGCAAACATCTCAGGCGTCATGCCCGGGCTTGTCCCGGGCATCCACGTCTTGACACCATCTCCAGCAGTAAGACGTCGATGGCCGGGTCAGGCCCGGCCATGACGAACTGATTGAGACACGCGTCTCACGAATTTCTGTATCACCGGGAACATCCCCATGAACCTCTTCCGCCTCCTCCAGGCCCGCGCTGCCGCCGGCAAGCCCGTCCGCGTGGCGCTGATCGGCGCAGGAAAATTCGGCTCGATGTTCCTGGCGCAGGTGCCGCACACGCCGGGGCTTGAGGTGCCCATCATCGTCGATATCGATCGCGACCGCGCGCGCGAGGCTTGCCGCACCGTGGGCTGGAGCGCCGAGCGGATCGCCGCCACCGTCTTCACCGATGACGGCGCGCGCGCCATCGCCGGCGGCGCGATGGACGTGGTGGTGGAGGCGACCGGCAATCCCGCCGTCGGCATCAAACACGCCCGCGCGGCGATCGCGGCCGGCAAGCATATCGTGATGGTCAATGTCGAGGCCGACGTGCTGGCCGGTCCGCTGCTCGCCGAGGAAGCCCGCAAGGCGGGCGTGATCTATTCGCTGGCCTATGGCGACCAGCCGGCGCTGACCGCGGAGATGGTGGATTGGGCCCGCGCCACCGGTTTTCACGTGGTTGCCGCCGGCAAGGGCACGAAATATCTGCCGGCCTATCACGACGTGACGCCTGAAAGCGTCTGGCAGCATTACGGGCTGACCGCGGGCGAGGCACAATCGGCCGGGATGAATCCGCAGATGTTCAACTCGTTCCTCGACGGCACCAAATCGGCAATCGAGATGGCCGCAATCGCCAATGCCTGCGGACTGAACGTGCCCGCGGAGGGCCTGCTGTTTCCACCCTGTGGCGTCGACGACCTCCCGCATATCATGCGGCCGCGCAGCAAGGGCGGCGTGCTCGAGCGATCGGGCGTCGTGGAGGTGGTCTCCTCGCTCGAGCGCGACGGAAGGCCGGTATTTCGCGATCTGCGCTGGGGCGTCTACGTCGTGCTGGAGGCGCCGAACGACTACGCCGCCGACTGCTTCAGGCAATACGGCCTCAAGACCGACGGCAGCGGACGGTACGCGGCGATGTACAAGCCCTATCATTTGATCGGGCTCGAGCTGAACATCTCGGTGTTGTCGGCAGCCCTGCGGAGCGAGCCGACCGGGCAGCCCCATGGTTTCCGCGGCGACGTCGCCTCCGTGGCGAAACGCAATCTGCGCGCCGGCGAGATGCTGGACGGCGAAGGCGGCTACACGGTGTGGGGCAAGCTGGTGCCGGCAGCCGCGAGCCTCAAGGCCGGCGCGCTGCCGATCGGGCTGGCGCATCGCGTGAGGCTGAAGCACGACGTCGCCCATGGCGAGATCGTGCGCTGGAGCGACGTCGAGTTCGACGCAGGCAACGAGACGATCAGGACGCGGAAAGCCATGGAAGCGGCGTTCATTAGCGCAGAGTAGGCCCTGTACTCATAATCGAGATTTATTGGTGCGGACTGAGCGATGTCCGCTGGCCGCCACATGTGCGCGACAGAGGGGCGAACATGCTCTGCTGAGTTCCGCCGCCTTCACCAGTCCATTGATTTCAGTGGCAACCATGGCAAGGTAGCTCGCGCGGCACAACCAGTTGGACGCATGATGATGGTGGGCTCGGTCGTCAATGAAGATCGGCTCGCGAAAGAAAGTTTTTCTTTTGGGCCCTTTGAATTAATCCCGGAGCGGAGACGTCTAGAAAAATCGGGTGTACCACTTCAGTTGGGCGCCCGTAGCTTGGACATCCTTACAGTTCTTGTCGAGCATGCTGGCGAAGTTGTCAGCAAGAAGACTCTGCTAGCTCGGGTTTGGGCCGGCGTCACCGTCGACGAGGGTAGCCTTAGATTTCATATGGCGGGCTTGCGCAAGGTGCTCGGCGATGGAGAGGCCGGAGCGACGTATGTCACGACCGTGCCAGGACAAGGGTATAGCTTCGTGGCGCCTGTCTCACGAACGCTCAAGCCTGTTGCTGAAATCGCAAAATCGGGTCGACGCTCAACATTTCCGAATCGCCTTGGCAGGATGATTGGAAGGGACGACGCCGTGCAAGCGATCTCCTCGCATCTTATGGCCGAACGATTCGTGTCCATTGTCGGTCCGGGCGGTATCGGAAAAACAACTCTGGCAATATCTGTCGGCCACCAACTCACTACAGAGTTTGCCGATCTGGTTCACCTTATTGACCTGGGCTCACTTTCTGATCCGCATCTCGTGGCTGGTACGATCGGCTCGGCGCTCGGACTTGCCGTTGACGATCGCGATCCTATCCCCGGCCTTCTGGCCGCACTGCGAGACATCCGAGTTTTGCTGGTGCTCGATAGCTGCGAGCGTGTGATTGAGGCGGCTTCTGCGCTGGCAGAAACCATCTTCGAGGAAACGCCGCAAGTTTACATCTTGGCAACAAGCCGTGAAACCTTGCGGGTCAGAGGCGAGCACGTTCATTGGATAGCTCCCCTCGAGTTTCCGCCTGAGGGTCCCAATGCACGAGAGGCGATGGCATACGCTGCAGTACAGCTTTTTGTCGAACGCGTTACAGCAAGTCAGCCTCAGTTCATACTCAACGACGTCGATGCACCGGTCGTGGCCGAGATCTGCCGAAAGCTCGACGGAATCCCCCTCGCAATCGAACTCGCAGCTGGTCGTGTGGACGCTTACGGAGTCCATGACGTTTTGCGGCTCCTCGACCACAAGTTCGAGCTCTGGCGAGGCCGGCGAACGGCGTTGCCGCGACACCAGACTCTGGCTGCAACGCTCGACTGGAGCTACGATCTTTTGCCGGAGCTTGAGCAGATTATCCTGCGCCGACTATCTGTTTTCGTTGGGCCGTTTACGATCGAGGCTGCCTTCGCGATCGCGGCCGGAGATGATTTGGACGATTCGCAGGTGATCGAGTCCGTTGCCAGTCTTGCCGCCAAGTCACTTCTGACAGCGAACGCTCGTCTCGCCATCCCGCTATACCGATTGCTGGATACCACCCGCGGGTATGTGCAGGAAAAGTTGGCCAGAAGCGATGATGCAAACCTCGTTGCTCGCCGTCATGCTGTCTATCATTTAACTTTATTCGAGCGGATTGGGGTCGAGCTGTCCGGTTTCCGGAAGAGCGAAAATGCGTCTGCCTCCAAGCTCGTTCGGTCCCTGAAAGGGGCAGGAAGCAACAATCTGACCGAAGCATCGGTTGCCACTAATGGTCGGCCGATCGATGAGATCCGCGTTGCCCTCGACTGGGCGCATGGCAAGTCTGGTGATTCGCTGCTAGCGCTCGACCTCACGGCCGCTGCCGCACCGGTCTGGATTCATCATATGCTCATAGACGAATGTCGGGAGCGGACAGAGCAAGCGGTTTTCCAAATCGACGAAAAGCTGGGTCGTGACGCGCGCCGGGAGCTCCGCCTCTTCTTCACTTTGGCGGTTGCGCATATGGAATCGACCGGGGACGCTGCGATCATCGACGATGCGTGGTTGCGTGTATCCCGATTGGCTGAAGAACTGGACGACAACGAATATCGGCTGAGGAGCTTATGGGGTCTCTGGATAGGGCGATACCTAAGAGGCGATTTCCCCGGTGCACTGCAGATCGCCGAAAAATTCGTCAACCTGCCTGATGGCGCTATCGATGTCGCTGATCGTTTCGTCGGAGAGCGGATTTTGGGAGTGACGCGGCACATTCTAGGGGACCAAGCCGGCGCCCGGCGACATCTGGAAAAAATGCTGGCAGGCTACGTCGCGCCGCCAGGGCAAATGCACGCCCTGCGATATCAGTTTGATCAACATGTGGCTGCCCGAACGTACTACAGCCAAACGCTTTGGCTGTTGGGTTTTCCGGACCAGGCAGCCGCGGTCGGCAAACACGCCTTCGATCGTGCGACGGCACTTGGACACGATTTTTCTCTTCTCTATGCGATTGCCTTCGGCGCTTGCCCTCTAGCGCTTGAGATCGGCAATTTTGATGCTGCGGAAGCGCTCATCTCAACTATGCTTCATCGAGAAGCGACGTTCAGAGCAATGGGAGTATGGGGCCGCTGTTATGCGGGTATTCTGGAGATGAAGGGTGGCCACACCGCTGCGGGCCTTGCCCTGCTTCGCGAAGGCTTGAATGGCTTCCCCCCGACCGGCTTTCAAAGCCGCTATTTATTCCTTCTGGGCAATCTCGCACTCGGTGAGTCTGATATCGGCGATCACCGCGGAGCCAATACAACGATCGAAAGGGCGCTGGCTCAATCGGAAAGGAACGAGGACCGCTGGTTCGTCGCTGAACTGCTGCGCATCAAGGGTATCCTGGCGCTCAATCAAGGTGGCGCGGAGGCGCTCGTGTCGGCCGAAGCGCACCTCAATCACTCTCTCGAGTGGTCACGCCGCCAAGGCGCAATATCCTGGGAGCTCAGGACGGCGACAACTCTGGCATCCCTGATGCAGAAGCAGTCGCGTATCGGTGAGGCACGGGAGCTGCTAGCGCCCCTTTACGTTCGTTTCTCCGAGGGACTTGCCACTGCAGATTTAGTCAAAGCTCGTTCTCTGCTGACATTGTTGAACGAGCCAACCTAGCTTGGATCAATAAGGATTCGCAGCGTGATAGAGCCAATGCACGCCAGCCGCTACGAGAAAGAAGATGCCACGCCCACTCACCCCCGCAGAGCGTGATCTGGTTGCCTTTATTCTAGGTCAGCATTCGCCCTTGCAGGACCATTTTGGGCTCGTCGAGGAAATGAACGACGGTGGGATGGGTAGCCTTCTCTTTGTCGGCGCGGCAGATCGGCGTTTCGGCCGATGTATTGGCGAATGCGAATTCGACGATGCCGATGGAGTGCTGGTGTCGGTCGCGCTGAACCTCGGCCAGCGCGACGAGTTGTTTGAACTTGATCTGTGGAAAGTCGACTTTTCGTCGCTACAGAGGATCGCCGTCCTAGGTGATGTCCGTCCCTCACGGTGGTTGCGACACACGCTCAGATAAGCCAGATCTGAAGCCGTTCGAACCGGCTCGGCCAGCGGACCGCTCCGGGTCACAGTCTGACCTGGGCAACGATCCCGGACATATCCTGGCTCTCGGTCAGGGAAGCAGTCGCTCTTGCTTTGCCTGCCTGAACCACTTCCGGAACATGTCTTCCGTGTCCATCATCTCGGTGAAGCCGGCGCGGTTGATCTTCACGGTCGAGACGATCGAGGGCAGACCGGATTCGGTCTGGCCGAAGCGCAGGCTATAATCGGCGTATTGAAGCGAGAGCCCGACAAATTCGGCCAACGCAGGCGACACAAGGTCGTGCTTGCGGCGCAGCGCATCCCAGGGGTCGACCCAGGATGGAAACGCCTTGGCGAGCGACAGCGGGACCGGCTTACCCGGCCTCATCTCCAGCGCATCCGCGACCGCAGGCCAGATGTTCTCCCAGGTGAAGACGTCGCCATTGGTCACGTTGAAGGCCTCGTTCCGCGCGGCCTCGGCCTCTCCCGACCAAGCGATGGCGCGGGCGAGCAGATCGACGTCGACGGCCTGCCCCACCCGCGGGGCGCCGCCGGGGTAATCGAGCGGCCTGCCCTGCTCGCGCAGCATCGCCGCGTAGACGCCGAGCGGTGGAATCAAATCCATGGCGCCCCCCATGGCGAGGCCGACGATCAGCACCGGCCGCAGGATGGTCCAATGCCAAGCCTTGCCGGCTTGGAGTTGGCGCAAGAAGTTTTCCTGCGCCCAGTAGAAGTTGGGCTGCTCGTACATTTCGGAGCGGCCTTCGCGGGCCGGCACGGTCAACGGGCGAACGTGGACGCCGTAGGCCTTGGTGCCCTGCAGCAGGGCGACGTGCCTGAGGCCGGGTGAGACAGGCTCGAGCGCACCCATCAAATTGCGCAGCATCAAATCGTTGGTCTTGATCTGCTGCGGGTCGCGCCAGCCGTCGACGAGCTGCGGCGCCTCGTAGAGCGCGGCGTAGATCAGATGCGTCGCGCCGCTCAGTTCCGAGGCGGCACGCTCGCAATCCGCTGCACTGGTCAGGTCGATCGGGACATGACGGGCGCCGTAGAGGTCGCGCGGCTTTCGCCGGGACAAGGCAATGACATCGCACCCGCCCGATATGCCGAAGTGTCGCAACGCGGCATTGCCGACGAGACCGCTTGCTCCGGCGACCACGATCTTCTTGCCCGTCATGCGCGAGCCTCCCTGGTTTTTGAATGACCGAATAGCAGATCGCTTGCAGGCCCGACTTGCGTCAGGCCGGCGTTCGCACCTGCGAGGCGCCCATGAGACTTGATTCCGGCGAAGCGCCCGGTCATCCTCGCCGCGGAACCGCAACGATCGGAATTCCATCTTCGAGTGCCCGCAAGGGCCGTTCGGAAACGCCACAACGTCTCAACAGACACGTCGAGCGTCGACGAAGACAAGACGACACCAAGATCGTTCCCTGGTCGAAGCATCGACTTAACGGAGGGAAGCGCATGGAACGTCGTAAATTCCTGACGGCAGGCGGATTGGGCCTAGCCGCAAGTGCCGTCGCTGCGCCGGCGATCGCGCAGTCGATGCCCGAGATCAAATGGCGATACGCCGCGAGCTGGCCGAAGGCGCTGGATACGCTCTACGGCGGCTGCGAGTATTTCGCCAAGCGCGTTGCCGAGATCACCGACAATCGTTTCCAGATCCAGCCATTCGCCGCCGGCGAGATCGTGCCGGGCCTGCAGGTGCTCGACGCCGTCGCCACCGGAACGGTGGAGATGGGCAACACCGCGCTGTATTATTATTGGGGCAAGAACCCTGCTTTTACGTTCGGTACGTCGCTGCCGTTCGGCCTGAACACGCGCCAGCATATTTCATGGCTGCAGTGGGGCGGCGGCCAGGACCTGATCAACAATCTGCTGAAGGAATACAACGCCATCGGCATTCCGACCGGATCCACCGGCGCGCAGATGGGTGGCTGGTTCCGGAAGGAGATCAAGTCGATCGACGATCTCAAAGGACTGAAATTCCGGGTCGGCGGCTTTGCCGGCACGATCATCGCCAAGGTCGGCGGCGTACCGCAGCAGATCGCGGCGGGCGACATCTATCCGGCGCTGGAGAAGGGCACGCTCGATGCCGCCGAATGGGTCGGGCCCTATGACGACGAGAAGCTCGGCTTCGTGAAGGTGGCGAAATACTATTACTATCCGGGCTGGTGGGAAGGCACCGGCCAAGGTCACAACATCATCAATCTCGACAAGTGGAATACGCTGCCGAAGCACTACCAGGCCGCGGTCGATGCCGCGTCGCGCGATACCTTCAC